>NZ_JCACKG010000203.1:0-79062 GCF_059505265.1 Myxacorys chilensis
ACGGCTAAACCACAGGGCTGATGATTTCCGGTCTTATTTAATCCACGATCCTTAGGAACATGATGGCTACACCCGTCTAAATCCTAAACACCTTATGCTTCGTTCCAGAAATCTAGGATTGCTGCGGACATCCCATTGAGTATCAGCAATATAAATATAATCAAACTCTTTTTCGAGGTGTTTCCGAAATTCATCAAACGTTCTAGAGTCAACAAAGGAACGAGTCGTTACGAATGTGGTATTGCCGCAGAAATTGCGCTGCCTCCAGGATAATGATGAGGATGTTGTTCAACCATTAGAGATGCCTGACGATTTACCCATTTTTCTATGCAGTGCAGGGTTGCTCATTCTCTACCTGCTCCTCTCTGCCGCTACCGAGATGGGCACAAAGCTACCCTGGAAGAAATGAGGTTTAGAAGAGATACTGCGATCGCTAGATAGCTCACATCCGCTGCCAACGAACAGCCTTTGCCTAAGCCCTATAGTCACAAATAACTACTTATTAATGCACACTGATCTCAACCTAAAGATGTAGGGCATCCCAAAATTGAGTACCTACACTAGAACCGACTAGGTGAAGACAAAACTAATGTCTAGTCTTTATTTAGTCCCTTGTATACTCAGTGAGGTAAACCCATGAATCGGACTCTAAAGCGTGTTTTCATGCCGGGTCTAATGGTATCGGGGCTTGTCAGCGCTACTCTACTTCCCATGAAACCTGCATCTGCCGATCAGAATGTCTGGCGAGACATCGGCATCGGAGCAGCGACGGGCGTAGTATCTAGCGTGGTCACAAAGCACAAAGTTGTGCCTAACGTCATCAACGGGGCAGCAGCAGGGGCAGCCGTCAACCAATCTCGTGACCTCTCAACTGCCAAAGGAAAGCGCCCAGACTTGCTTCGAGACGCAGGATTTGGAGCAGCGGCTGGAGCGGCAGCGGGCGGCATCACAGGTCGTCGGCACACCGTTAGAAACGCTGCGAATGGCGCGGCTGTGGGAGCGGTGATTAATGTTCTAACGCCTCGTTCTCGTCGTTAAGCTCCCAGTTGCGAATCAGAGCTTAAAGCAACACAGAGCTTAGAAGATTGGGGTTTTACACCTAATAGGATGCATTTACCAAAAGCCAGGAGTTACCCACAGTCAACTCTTGGCTTTTTTGCCAGCCGATCGTACTCGTGAATCATTTGAAGCGCGATCGCAGCCCAACTAAAATTTTCTTGTGCGTAGTGGTAAGCATTGCTCCCACGTTGCTGCCGTTCATTCGGATCGTGTAATGCTAACCTCAAAGCATTGGTTAATGCAGACACGTCACACGGACTAATCCAGCCTGCTTCAGCCTGTTGAATGCCATGCCAAATGTGAACTTGGTTAGAAATGACAACCGGAGTGCCAACGCTCATGGCTTCAGCAACCGCAATACCGAAATTTTCGTAATAAGACGGCAGTACAAATAGGTCAGCAGCGTTTAATAAATCAGTTTTCTCGCCGCCTGTGACAAATCCAGCGATCGTTGTGTGGGCGTTTAATGGAGAGTGAGCGATGCGATCGCGAATCTCTTTTTCATAGTCAGGATCTTGAGGATTGCCTCCTGCTAGAACAAACTGAAACTCCTGTCCTTCAGCAACAAGTGTTTCCAAGGCTGGAATCAACAAATCTAATCCTTTTTTAGGATCAATCCGCGACATAAACAGCAGAATCGGACGCTGAGCGGGAATGCCAAATTTGGCTCTAATATCTGTCGATGTGCCTTGGGGAAGCTGCACGCCCAACGGCATCACCAAGTCGCGAGTTATGGCTCCAAACCGTTCTGATACTTTCGCTTCTTGGTCGCTAGTAAAGTGAATCGCAGCGGCTCCTGCCAGATTGGAACGCTCTAAAACTGCGGCATAGAGTTGCTTGAGATGGCGTTTCTTTTGTAGATCGGCAGGGTCAAGCGTTCCGAGAGGACGCAGAATGTAAGGCAAGTGATGCGATCGCGCCACTGTCGCAGCAGCAGAACTAATCGGAGAAAAGAGCGCGTGAATATGGGCTAAATCATACTCTTGATGATGCCTAGACAGCCACTTAAGCAAACTGAGAGAGAATTTGTAGCGGCGAAACGGCGAACATCGAAAATAGTAAATGTCGTAGCCGTTTTGACGAATTGGTACTTCCAACGGCACATCGAGCGGAGCCTGTCCGTTATCGCCGTTGGAATCAGTCGTTAGAATGGTCACTTCAACGCCTGCTTTTGCCAGCGCTTCAGAGAGTCCCATTACCATTTGGCTAGGACCGCCATATACCAGAGAAATCGACGGAACAATCTGAAGAATCCGCATGAGACTAATTTGAAAGGTCGCGATAGAACGTGAGAAGCTCTTTGGCGAGGGCGTGGTTGGTGTAATGTGCGATCGCACGTCCGTATCCTCGCCTACCCAACTCTTCTGCAAAAGAGCGATTGTCGATCAGTTGGCAGATGCGATCGCGCAGTTGATCGACGTTGCCTTCCGGAAAAATCAAACCTGCGTTGTCAATTACGTTGGGGATTTCGCCCGAATCCGAACCAATCACTGGAACCTGACACGCCATCGCTTCAATTAACACATGTCCAAATTGCTCTTTCCATCCCGCCGAGGTAAGCGTCTTAAACTGATAGGTTGTTTCAGATGGCAAAACCAGCGTGTGCATGAGATTGATGTAACGATAGACATCGGCATGAGGAACGCTTTCGACCCAAATTAAGCGATCGTCAAATCCCAAAGTTTTCGCCTCGGCTAACAGCGTTTCTTTCTGTTCACCACGTCCTAGTAATAGCCATTTCCATGACCGATCTTTGAGACCTGCTAGCGCTTTTGCTAACGTCAACAATCCTTTTTCGGGCACAAAGCGCCCCACAAAGCCAACGACAAAATCGTTATCAGAAATGCCGAGTTGTGCAGCAAGTTCAGGCTGGGGTTGCGGACGAAATAAATTATGATCTACGCCAAGCTGAGGCATGATTCGCATTTTGCCCTGATAGCCGCGTTGCCGCAAAATCTGGTCACCATCACGATTGCCAACGACAATGCCATCGGTATGGCGCAGGTTATACGATTCCAATAGCGAAACGGGAAACTTGAGCGTATACGGCAGGTTCCACCAGGTGAAGAAAAGATTTTTCGCCTTCAACCCAAGCAGCCGATTGAGGCTAATCATCTCAGCATAAGCGATCGACTTCGAGCCTTGCTCCACTTGAATAATATCAGGGCAAAAGGTTCGCAAGAGGGGAATCAGATCCGCGCCAAATGAGAGCAAGCCCTGATTATTTCGACTGAAGTTAGACACCGGAACGACGCGAAACGAGCCTTCTTCTCGGTAGCGAGTTTCAACGACATCTTTCATCACTCCGCCGGGTTTCCAGCGTTTGGGAACGACGATCGTCACTTCGATTCCTGGTTCTAGGTTGGCTAAAACCCGTAGCTTTTCGCAATTGAGATCGACAATGTAAGAATGACTGGCAACGAGAATTTTCATCGGTTTATGCCTCGCCTACGTCTTGTCGCGTGTAAATCTGTCCGTCATCCCACCGCGATCGCACGACTGTTTTCAACGCTTGCAAAAATCCCAAAGTATAAAATCCAAATCGCGTGATGATTTTGATTGGTGAGCCGCTCTTGTGACACGGCGGACGTCCCAACACATGGCAATCGAACAAGCGGAAAAAGAAACGGGTGGCTTGCCAAGGAGTTAGATTTTTGAGTCCCATCAAAAAATGATTGTGATAAAACGTCAGTTGGTATTTCAGCGATTTGGTGCTGATGTCGTGACAGCCGCCTGTCTCTTCGCCTAAATGAACCAACGATGCCTCTGGGTCATACCAAACCATCAGCCCCGTTTGTCTTAAATGGAGGCAAAAATCGGATTCTTCTCGCACCGCACTGCCCTGAAATCGCTCATCAAACCAGATTCCATACTTGGTAAAAATGTCGCGACGATACGACATATTGCAGCCACGGGCGCTGAGAACGCGCTGCGGCTTCACCGTATGAACTAAGTTGATGTGATACCAGGCAATGCCCGGATCAAGTGCTTCGGGCGGCAAATCCTGAATTTCTAACCCCGATTCAAAATCGGCTAACTTCATGCGATCGTAGACCCGTCCCGCCACGGCTCCAACCTCTGAGCGCTCGTAGTTTTTAGCATGAGCCGCAAAAAATCCGGGTTGAAGCTGCACATCATCATCGATAAACAGGACAATTTCACCCTTCGCCCGTCGTACTGCAAAATTTCTGGCTCCTGGCAAACTCGCCCACTTGGGTTGAAATAGGCGAATCTTGCCCTCCTGTGCCCGTTCGTCTAAAAATGCTTGAGTTTCTGGTTGATGCACCGGAGTTTGATCGACAACGATCACCTCGTAGAGGGGGTAGTCTTGTTTCAGCACATCCGCGATCGTGTCTCTTAGCGTTTCTTCGCGTCCATAAGTGGCAATTACGACCGATATGAGAGGAGGAAGCATAAGGTTAAGGAGTAGGTTGGGTTCGTTGGATTAGCGCGTCAAATCGCTTTCTGAGACCCGTTTCTAGGGCAGTGAATGCATAAACATACAGAGTCAGTAATCCCGAAATTGCGATAAAGGAAACGATGAGTTTTATAGGCTGACTCAAGGGGATATACTTTGCTAAATATGGAAATATTGAAAACAATAGCGGTTGATGAATTAGATAGATTTGATAGGAATAAACTCCTGTTAATGCCGCAAATGCTAATGCTAATTGCAAAACTTTGATCTGAGCACAAAGATTCAACAACCGATAAAGCCCCATGAACATAAAGGGCGTAAATACCAAGTCGAAGCCCAACATATAAACGATGTCAATTCCTTTTAGACTTAGTGCCACATAACCCACTAAACCTAATCCAAATAATACGCAAGCAACACGCCAATCTTTTCTACTAAATGATTTGTTTGCAGAGTGGGTTATTCCCCAATATAGCCCTAAGCAAAATTGGAAAATATAGCTTCCTAAGAAGTTCGTTTGTAAAAAGAAAAGATAATAAGGCGAATTAGAAAACGCTAGACAAATGAGTTTTGTAAGGATGCCAAGAACTGCACCCAGAATTAAATAAGTTCTTGGCTGCCGCCGACAGGCTAAAACAATAAAAGGTGTAAATAAATAGGCTTCAAGAATAACAGTAAAGAACCAAAATCCTGGATTGATTGCTTGGAAGTTATATCCTGCTAATCCAAGGACACTGAGTACGATTTTTAAGTTGAATTGTAGCTTATATCCTTTCAACCCTATGTAAAGCAGTAAGCTACAAACTACTGCTAGAAGATAAGTTGGATAGAGTCTAAATAAGCGCTTTTTTAACCAAGCCTTCCACTGGACTTGGCCCAAGCGAGATGCCATGACAAAGCTGATATTAAACCCTGCCATCACAAAAAAAATATCAACAGCAGCGTATCCTAGCTTTGCTCCATTACGATTCAAAACAGCAACCAAACCGAACTGATCAGGATAATTTTGAAAAAAGTGAAAGAGTACGATCGCAAGAATTGCAATACCTTTAATTTGATCGATCCACTGCAATCGAACCGGAACTTCTTGAGGCTTGGAAACTGACATAATTCAGAAAGCTTAGAATTTAATAACTACCGTCGTTTCTTCTTTTTCTTTTTAGGGTCGACTTCTTCAACAATTGGTTCTTGTTGATCTAAGTACGGCAACCGCAACACAACGCCTGCAAAAAACCAGTAATAGACTGCCACCGGATCAACATCAAGCGGGTAGTAATAGGTGTTGTAACTAATAAATAAAACGAACGTCCAAAGCGATGCCCCGTAGCCGCGTAAGTTGCGGTCGCGCACCTGCCGATACGCTTTAAAGCAGGCAAACGTTAGCGAAGTCACTACGCCTAAAAACAGTAGTGCCCCAATCGGCCCAATCTCAAACATCACCTTTGGATAGTATGTTTCAATTAGCTCCGTTTTCCCTAACGCTCGCGCAGAATTCGTCGCCCGTCCTAACCCTGCTCCTAACAGCGTTGCCCCTTTAGATACGTTCCCAAACTGTTGAGCAATAAACGCATCGGGTGGGGACGCATTCCAGCGTCCTACCGCACTTTCCCAGCGTTCTTGTGCAACTTCTGGATTAGATGCCATCGCGATCATCAACACAAGCGCTACCCCGATGCCGATTGGGATAAACCGCTTTAAATTTGCCACTTGCCCAGTTGTCACGAGTTGCAGCACAATCACCGCCGGAACTAGCATGAGCGCAATTCGCTGTCCGCACAACACCGCCATAATCATCGTGCCAAGCAGCGCCACCCCACCGATTACTTTCCAGATCAAATTGCGATCAAAGAAGGTGACGGCAAAACTAAAAAAGGCGCTCGAAATTAGAAACCATCCCCACTGCCAGGGAGCAACAAACGTTCCTGGTAGCCGAATCACGCCTTGTTCTTCGCTGTAGAGCAACGACCCCCCGACCAAACATCGAGCCGACAGCGACGCCTTGAACAAGGCTGCCCCTGACCCAACTGTGCCCGCACACCGTCCTGTTTTGAGAAACATGTACTGCAAAAAAGCTAAACCACAGCAGATAATCACTAAGATTGCTGTCATTCGCATGAGCCAGTAGACATCTTGCTTCTTCCGCATCAAGTAGTAGGCGCAAGGAATAAGAGGCACATAACCAATCAGCACTTTCAAGCCCAAAATTCCCATTACGATCGGCTTTTCGGTGGGCGGACCTGTAAACTGCTGAGTCCCATTGACAAACAGTAAAACGAGAATGCAATAGGCAAACATCAACGCAAACGGCGTCGTCAATGACTTCGCAACAACAAGCGGCAGCTTTTGCTGCTTGCAGTACTGCACGACACCAATAAGCGCTGGGAGAAACATCCCGTCTTTGGCAAGCTGGAATAAAGGATTATCGCCTCCTACAGCGTAGGTAATCGTTCCGCCAAACGGCATGTAGATCAAGAATGCGTAGAGCGCTTGCCACGGAAATTTAAAGGAGAGTAAGAGCGCTAGGATGGCGACGAATCCCCCGATCGCACCTTTCACCCCTGCCACGATCGCTAAAATCATGCCTGCCATGATCGCCGCCATGGATGCCATCGAAATAAACCCGATCGCTTCCTTGCGAGCTTGCGCGGCTTTGCGTTTCTGCGCCAACTGCTCTTTGAGACTCAGCGTTGAGCCATCTTGAGAAGCCGACTTAGACGAATGTTTTGACTTTGGCTTTGACTTTGGCATAGTAGAGAAGCGAAGCAATAAAGCGGCGGTCAGAGGAACAGGCTGATTGCTTCAACACTGCACATTGCTTGAAATTGGGTCAGTTTTGAAACATTAAACACCAGTATTGGCACTTCGGAATTGGTTATAGTCCGCATACTTCATAAGCTTTTTACCGCTTTATATGGCATTCATCAGTAAAGCTACGGAAGATCTACCGTGCTATTGCTTTTAGCACGGCAGCACATTAATGCTTTGGGGGAATGCTTAGCTGAGATGCTTGACGGTAAGGTTCGAGAAGCAGTAAGTTTCACTCTAGTTTCAGATGTCTGTCACGTAAGAACAGATTTTTAAGGCACAATACGTCTAAACTTGTAGTCTTATGAAGTGAAGTTTACACTTTCTATAAAATCTAGTCTCCGCTTTGCCGCTCTTTGAACGCTTAATCCATCCATGAATCTCGACTTATCTAACGTGCTGTTGCCTGTCCCAACAGGGGCATATCAAATCTCTGATGTGTCTTCAGGGCAGGCTGTTTCGTTTTCGCTCATCGTTCCAACCTTTAACGAAAGCAAGAACGTTCACCAGATAGTTCAGATTTTGACCCGGTTGCTTGACCATGCCTTACCCAACGACTACGAGCTAATCGTGGTGGATGACAACAGCCCCGATCACACATGGGAAATTGCCCAACAGATTATGCCTAGCTATCCGCATCTGCGGGTTATGCGTCGGCAAACAGAGCGGGGACTCTCAACGGCGGTGATCCGAGGCTGGCAAGTGGCGCGAGGAGACATATTAGGGGTCATTGATGGAGATTTGCAGCACCCGCCCGAAGTGCTGCTGAAATTGCTGCAAACGGTGCGGAACGGAGCAGACTTAGCGGTGGCAAGTCGGCATGTCGAAGGCGGCGGAACGAGCGATTGGGGATTCGTTCGACGACTGCTCTCACGCGGGGCGCAGTTGATCGGCTTGATCATCTTGCCTAATGTGGTTGGGCGCGTGTCTGACCCGATGAGTGGCTACTTTTTGGTGAGGCGAAGCGCGATCGCTCAGTGTCTGCTCAATCCGCTCGGCTACAAAATTCTGCTAGAAGTCATTGGTCGTGGCGATGTCAACCGCATTGCTGAAGTTGGCTATGTCTTCCAAGAACGGCAAGAGGGTGAAAGTAAGGTCACTTGGAAGCAGTACGTTGAATATTTAGCGCATTTGGTAAAGCTGCGATCGCGTGGGCGAATCAGCCGCTTAAATGAAAGATTCCAACTCGGGCGATTTTTGCGCTTTGGCTTAGTGGGTTTGAGCGGATTTGCGGTCGACATGCTCGCGTTCTATTTTCTGCGCACATCCCTTAATTTAGGTATTGCTCGCAGCACGATACTGTCTGCCGAAATTGCTGTCATCAACAATTTCTGTTGGAATGATTTGTGGACATTCGGCGATGTGGCGCAAAATCAGCCAAAGAAACGTCAGCGCTTAAAGCGATTTCTCAAATTCAACACGATTTGCTTGATGGGGATCATTCTTCAAGCTTTGTTAGTGAGTGGGATGCATGATGTGTTTCATCTGAGCGAATTTATCGCAAAACCGCTCGCGATCGCCATTGTCACCTTCTGGAATTTTTGGATTAACCTCAAACTCAGTTGGCGAGTAACGGATGTTCGATAAAGACTGAGCATTGTTGAAATGAGGCTGAGGGTTAGATTACCCTCAGCCTCATTTTTATTTATGCCAAGTGCTGCTCTACTAGGGCAACTAACTGATTCGTCCATTCGGTGACGAGTTCCATGCTCTCGGCTTCAACCATGACCCGAATCACGGGTTCGGTTCCAGAAGCCCGAACGAGAATGCGTCCTTGCTCACCCATCGCCGCTTCCGCTTGAGCGATCGCACGAGTCACCGGATCGCAAGCTTGCCAATTTAGTCGGCGATCGCGATCGTCAACTCGCACATTCTTCAAAATTTGCGGATAGGTTTTGAAACTGCCATCAACCAACTCTGCCAACGTTGCGCCGGACTGCTGAACTAAATACGCGACATGCAACGCGGTTAGTAAGCCATCGCCGCTCACCGTATAGTGAGGACAGAGGATGTGCCCAGATTGCTCACCGCCTAGCATTGCCCCCCGGCGAACCATTTCTGCATGAACATACTGATCGCCGACCGCCGCTCGAACTAGATGACCGCCAAGTTGCTGCCAAGCCCGTTCAAATCCTAGGTTAGACATGACAGTAGAGACGATCGTATTTCCGGGTAGCTTGCCTGCTTTAAGCAAATCTTGACCCCAGAGATACAGAATGTAATCGCCATCTACAGTTCTGCCCTGACCATCCACCGCTAAAACGCGATCGGCATCCCCATCAAAGGCAAATCCCAGATCCGCTGCTTGCTCCTGAACGGCGGCTTTGAGTAGGTTGAGATGGGTTGAACCGCAGTTGACATTGATGCGATCGCCATTTGGGGTTTCGTGTAAACAAACCACCTCCGCGCCCAAGGAGCGAAACACTTCAGCCCCATGACGAGTCGCGGCTCCCCACGCCAGATCTAACACGACTCGCAATCCTGCAAGAGGCCGATCGATTTGTGCCTTTAACGGCTGTTGAATCGCCTTCAAATAATCATTAACGAGTTCCGAGCGGTGGAGATATTTTCCCCAGGAATGATGAGCTGAGGAAATCGTGCCTAAATCGCCCCGCAAACAAGTCTCGATTTGCTGCTGGAGTGCTGGATCTAACTTCGTGCCATTCGTGCTAAAGAACTTGATGCCGTTATCTTCAGGCGGATTGTGACTAGCAGAAATCATCACGCCCCCGATCGCGTCGGTCATGGCCGCTAAGTGCGCCACGACTGGCGTGGGGCACAAACCCAGATCCCAGACTTCTAGACCCGATGCCGTCAAGCCTGCCGAAAGGGCCATTGCCAGCATATTGCTAGAATTGCGCGAGTCTTGTCCGAGAATGACCGGGTAAGAGTTACCGAGCGATTTGTTGGGCGACGCGGCCCCCGATTGCAGCACATGACCTGCCCAGTACCCAACCTGCATCGCCAGAGGAGCGGTCAGCAGTTCCCCTGCTTTTCCGCGAATTCCATCAGTTCCAAACAAAGCAGACGTAGGCAAATTGAGCGTTTCCCAATGCGTTCCTCTCGTGGCCCGACTGACTCCGCCAAGCTCCGAAGGAGTTCGCAAAGCAAAGTCTATTGGTTCGCTTGAGGAGCGAGTTACTTCCGTCCATTGCGGCAATGAAACCATAGCGAATTATCTTCCTCACACAACATCAATCATTCGTTAACCCTGCGATTCTTCGGAACTTGGCGAAGCCAATCGCTATACCCCTATCGCCGCTAACAACGGCTCAAAAGCCTTCCAACTTAGCCCCTGCTCAATATAGCGGGGAGATTTTGGATTGTAAGGGCTTTCTAATCGATCTACTGTGTCTATCTCAGCATGATCTGGCAAAACCGGAATATCTGGATCAAACGAGGTCGGATTCATCAACGAACTTGAAAATCCTTTAAAGATAGCGACTTGATCGAGTTGCCCGTCTACTCGAATCGATGCCAGCAAAACTTCACGCGGACGCTTAATTGTATATTGCTCTAAGCGACGCCCAATTGGAGTATTCATGAGATGCATGAAACAATTACAAAAAGGTCAACTTTAGATGAAGGAGGTAAGGGGAGCTTTAGGCAGAAAAGTCAGGTCTGAAACTGCCTATCTTAATTATTAGTTGTCCATTGCTGAGCGTTTGCGTTTGCCCAAGCGAAAGAAGACAAAGTATCCCAAGGACAGCATGTAGATCCCTAAGCCAATTAGCCCTAAAAATCCCAGAAAGTACGGTCTCGCTCCAGCATGAAGGTATTCGCGCAACAGCCAAGGCGGAGCCAGCCACGCCCGACAAGAGGCATCCGAGAGGAGCTGTTGACTAGACAGCAGAGCGCACCGAAGATAGATGGGGATTTGAACTAAAACGCCCAGTACACAGTAGGCCGAAACTGCCCAACGCCATGAGGTAACAGAGAGCCGCAGTGGACTAGATGGCTGATCGCGAATTTCTTCATTTAGATCGGCCCAAAACCAAAGGGAAATTGGAATTAAGATTCGAGCAAGCCACCCGGTCGCAAACCCAATCGGAAACGCTCCAATTAGCAGATACACCGTGATTGCTAGCAGACTCGATACTCGCCAAAAGATGATCATCAAGCGCTGAATTGCTTCGGAGCGTTGCACAAATGCCCAAATCAGCAGCACCAATGGGACGATGACCGTAAATAAGACCGCTAAACGATAGTCAGTCCAAACGAGTGAAGATAACCAAGAAGGGGCGTCCTGCATAGAAATCGGAAGAATGAGGGAGGGCATTGCCCCGCTTTCGCGAGGAGGAATGAGTCAGGAGAACTAAGTTATTAGCTCATTCAGTTAAGTTATTAGCTCATTCAGTATAGAGGAAAGCTTAAAAATCGATTCTTTACTGACATTTTTACTGGCAGGAGACTGAGAAAAACCAGTTCATTTTTGCTCTTCAACGGCTGCGGCTGTATTTTGAGTGAGACCTGTATTTTGAGTGAGACAATATTTTGCGACTGTTTTTGCTAATACGGCTAAGTCAATGGGTTTTGAGACATAATCACTGGCTCCCGCTTCTAAACATCGTTCGCGATCGCCTTTCATTGCCATTGCCGTTTGCACAATCACCGGAATTGACCGATAGCATTCTTGTGCCTGAAGCTCTCGTGTAAGGCTCAGCCCATCGGCTCCTGGAAGGTGAATGTCCATCAAAATCATCGCGGGCAGGGTTTGTTTAAGGGATTGCCACATTTCGCGATTGTCTTGTACCCAAGCGACTTTGTAGCCCAATTTGCCGAGGAAAGTCATCATCAAACGAGCGTTAGGAATATTATCTTCGACTAAAAGAATGTGGTTCGAGGGGGTGGGATTGGAGACTCGGTTGAGCGCGATTAGTGCTCCGCGCAACTCCAAAGGAACCGACGGCGTCAAATCGAGCGACGAAGCGGCGAGAAGAGAGGACGCAGAGAATAGGGTAGATTCTACATCAGGCTGCTTCGGTTGAGGTTTACTGAGGGGAAGCGCGATCGTGAAGCGCGATCCTTGCCCCAACACAGATTCTGCCCGCACCCAGCCGCCATGCAGTTCGGCTAATTTTCGGGTCAGTGCTAAACCTAACCCTGTCCCTTCGCCCCGATTCGCGCTCGTTAACTGAGTGTAGGGACGAAATAAAAGCTGCTGCTGCTCGTCTGAAATTCCGATGCCCGTGTCCCAAACGGTGAACTGCATATAGCCGTCATTGGAGCGAACCGTTAGACCAACCGAGCCGCATGTCGTAAATTTCAGCGCATTAGAGAGCAAGTTAAACAGCATCTGCTTAAGGCGCAATGGATCTGCAGTGATGGTCGTGCTGTCCGGTGCGATGTCTAACTTGAGGGCAAGTCTCTTATCGCTCGCTTTTTCTTGAACCAGTTTGAGAGCGATTTGGCAGACCGGCTTCACCTCTGTTATTTCTTGCTGCAAGTCAAGCTGATTTGCTTCAATTTTAGATAGGTCAAGAATGTCATTGATTAGTGCTAAAAGATGTTGACCGCTGCTGAGAATAATCTTGAGATAGTCTTGATGGCGAAGGTTTGTAGCATCATAGCCCTGCTCCCGTAATAGATGGGTGAAGCCTAAGATCGAACTAAGCGGTGTGCGAATTTCATGACTAGTATTGGCAAGAAACTCGCTTTTGAGTTTGCTGGTTTGGATGAGGGTGTGGTTTTCGGCTTGCAGGGCGTTGCAACGTTCGCTCAGGTGCTGCATCTGCTGGGCTTGACGCAGCATCGGAATAGTTTGTGCGCTCGCCCGAGCAATGAGGTGCGATCGCAGGGGCAGAAATCGATCTTCGATGGCTGTAAGTTCTAACTTCGACGGTGCAGTAATAAGCCACCCCAGCTCACCCTGACAATCGACCATATGCCAAGCGGTCTGCCACTGAGTCTGCTCTAGTAAGGTCAGCTCCGCGACGGTGAGGAGGCTGCCGCGAGCGAGCGAGATGACTTGGTGAGCAAGGCTTGGAGGACTACAGTGCAAAGCTCCTGCTGTGTGGTGAATTGCAACCTGATCAGGATGAGTCGTCGGTTTGGCAATAGCAATTATCTCTTCGTCTAACCCACGGCTCAAGGCGTGAACAAACGTCTTGAGAACCTCATCTTCCAGTACAGATTTAGAATCAGTTTCCAAGATGCCCTTGCTCAACGCTGCGTTCAACTGTAGGTGCAACCCGTTGAGATAGCGCTCGACCCAAAGTTCAGCCGCAAGGCAGTCTGTTGCTGGGTTGTTCCGAAGCAAGACTTGTCGTAAGGACAACTCGATCGCAGAGTCTTGAATTGCACGATGCAGATGCAAATTCATAAATCAAGGCGTGTTTAAGACGTAGACAGAACTTAGGACAAGAATACTCATTTCAGCCCAAACTCAACTATCAACCATCCTACCGAGATCTGCTGACCGATTAGGGCGATTTGATGGTTGCCTTGATTAAAGCCTTATTAAAAGCCTGATTAATAGAAGATACGTGTGAAGAGGATTTAGAATCGCAGCGGTTAAAATTCGCGGGCGGAGAATAGGAGAGACGCGATCGCGAGAACAAATACAATATACAGCACAGCATAACCTGCGTTGACAATCAATACATCCGGGCTGGGAATCAGATTGTAGACGGCCTGATTTTTGAGATCGAGTCGCGAGAAATCAGGTAGCACAAGATATAAGCCTTGAGTTGCCGCTTCGATTGAAGGATTTTTAGCGAGTTTGCCAAACTTGACAATATCTTGACTAAACTGCCCCATTAAGAAAACGCCGAATGTAAAAAGCGTCGCTAAGAGCGAACTCGTGCAGACTCCAAAACTGAGCGCGATCGCGGTAATTAGCGACAGTTGTAAAAACAGGAAGCTAGACGAAATTAATAAGTCTCGCAAAGAGAAGGGCACGTTCGCGACCTGTAAAATCGTGATATTGATCGCCGTCATCGCGGTGACTAGAACGGCAAGTACCCCCGATAAGCCCCAATGCTTCCCAACGATGAATTCAACGCGGCTGACTGGTTTTGCAATTAAAACGAACACCGTCCGCTTCTCAATTTCTTTGTTGATTAAACCTGTTCCCACAAAGATTGCAATCATCAACCCTAGCACCGACATGGCGGCAAGCCCTAGATCGAGCAAGATTTTTTTCTCGGTCGCTGCTGCAATTTCGGGCAGCAATCGGTAGGCCGGAATCATAGCTACCGCATAAAACCCTACGAGGTAGAGAATGCGATCGCGAATGACTTCGCGAAACACGTTCGTTGCGATCGTCCCAATTCGTCCAAACGTGCTACCGACACCCATGCCTACACTTCTATTCATCGCGGTTTCCAGTTCTATATAGGAAGAGACGCGACGGCGCACATCTCTCCAACACGATACTGGGATTTTCTAAAATCGCTCCAGTTTTTTCTGGGTTTCAGCTTAAGGCTGTGGAAGCGAATCAGGAGAACTCGCCGCTCCACATTGCACCGTTCCCAATGACCGAATTTGCTGTGCCGAAAGAGCTGGGGGAGTCGGAGAATTGAATTTAAGCTGCTCAGGCGTACTGACTTGCCGAGCTTGAGAAATGCGGCAGGTCTTTGTGAGGGAATATTCTGCGGTGCGGGCACTGGGGCCTTGCCAAATTGCTCGCATCTCCAAATCATACGCATCGGATATAACGCGGGCATTGAGATTCCATAACTGATTTTCGGCAACGCGTGACAGTTGAGCAAATGCCTCATCTCGTACTGTCGGAAATTCCTGATCTAAATTCGACAGCCACCGCTCGACCTCTGCCCAGGGTTTGCCCTCAAGCTGCGATTTGAGCGCTTTTTCGGCAGCATCCAAATAGTCAACTCCGCGAGACAACTCAAGGCGTTTCTCAGGCGGTTGCAGTTCTCTAACAAAGGCACTTTGCTCAAATCCTTGCGCTCGAAAACTAGGATACTCAGCCAGCCAATCTTGCACTTCAAAATACAACTGAAACCAGCAGCTAATTAGCAGGTTAGCGAGTAAGACCAGAATGATGTTTTGCCGATTAGCGGGAGTCGGAGTGGTGTAAATGGGGCTTTTGGTTTTGGGATCGGACTGAATGAATTTAGGAATTGACCAAACGATCGCAGAAATCGGAGGCCAGCTCACAAAAGCTGTAGGTGCTGGAATCGCTCTTCCTTCCCAAGTTCCAAATAGGTAGATACAAATCAGTGCCCCGACAATCCACGGCCCGATAAAAAGCTCGTAGATCTTCAGCTTTTTCTTCACGTCAGGTTCGTAAACAAACCACCACGTCCCCAAAATCAGAAAGACCCAGCCCAAGGACGAAATAATTCTCTCTGCAATTTGCGGTGGTGCTTGGGAGGTCAGTGCGGCGGTCGCTGCCGAAAAAATGCTCAAAAAGATGAGAGTCTGCCAGGATGCCCATTGGGGAGGCTGCATCCGTTTGCGAATTTGATCGAAAATATCTCTCATAGATTGGAACATGGGACGTGGAGAATCTCGGCGGCTGTTTAGTAATTGGTAGGCGGGAGAATGGTACGGACGGCGATGAGAAAGGTAATTGCACTAAAGCTGGCTGCATTGGCCCAAAGCACACCTAAGGCTCGGTTCGGAAGCTCGGAAAAGGTCTGGCGATGCGCCGTTCGTCCTCTAAACTTTATCGGGTCTTGGACTTCAACAGTAGACGGTTTCCGAATTCCTAAAATCTGATCTAGCCAGTTGATTGTCTGAACCTTGAGTAGAAATGTGCCGATGAAGATACTGAATGCAAGTCCAATTAAGAGAGCGGGACTGTTGATGCGATCGTAAAAAATGTAGCCAATCAACTGCACTCGCCAACTAGGTGGCAGCGACGACTCCGCTGTAAAGAAAACCAACCATCCGACAACTGTTGATGCCAGGTTCGCAGTGGCGGCATACTGAATACTGGTTTTTTGACCAATTCCTAAATATTTTTGGAGAACGATCGACTCAATAGCGATCGCTAGCACAATAAATAGTAGCTGAAACAAAATTGCTCGTAAGGGCAACACATCCGTGAACATTGGCAACCTGTCCCCATGCTAGACATCAAGATTCTACGGCGAGTTGGACGGTTTGGGACATATTAACTGTAGAGATGAGTAGATGAGCTAAGGATAAATAGCGTATATTTGAACTACGCTATATGTAGCGTTTGTGCGATACTAAACGGGCAGAAAAAGCCTTCCTGAGATATCCAGCACAAGCCACTACAATGAACGTACAGGTCAAAACCACAACAGCTATGACGAGAACCGGAATTGGGATTCGGACAGCGCAGACTCGATCGGAACGCCTAACGGGACAAATTCATGTTTACGATGGTGCGGGTAAAGGAAAGTCTCAGGCCGCGCTAGGTGTAGTGTTGCGATCTATTGGTCTGGGCATCCAAACCTTTTCGCAAACTCGTGTGCTGCTATTGCGGTTTCTCAAAGGTCCTGGTCGAATCTACGATGAAGATGCGTCGATCGAAGCACTGCAACGGGCGTTCCCACATTTGATCGATCAAGTCCGCACAGGACGAGCGGAATATTTTGGGGCAGATGAGATCACCAAGTTTGATCGACAAGAGGCGCAGCGGGGATGGGATGTCGCGAAAGGCGCGATCGCATCCGGTCTCTATTCAGTTGTGGTGATGGACGAACTCAACCCTGTACTAGATTTAGGGTTACTTCCAACCGATGAAGTGGTGAAGGCGCTAAAGCGCAAACCCGATCACATGGAGGTCATTGTTACAGGTCGGGGTGCGCCTCAAGGATTAATCGATATTGCAGATCTTCATTCTGAGATGAAGCCTCACTATCATTCCTTTGTGAAAGAATCCGGAGTTGCAGGCATTGAAATCTACACGGGTGCGGGCAAAGGCAAATCGACCAGTGCGCTCGGAAAAGCTTTGCAAGCGATCGGCAAGGGCATCAGCCAAGATAAATCTCATCGCGTGTTGATTATGCAGTGGCTCAAAGGCGGAGCGGGCTATACCGAAGATGCAGCGATTCAAGCTTTGCGCCAAAGTTATCCCAACTTGGTTGATCATCAGCGATCGGGGCGAGATGCGATCGTTTGGCGCGGTCAACAGCAGGAACTTGATTATGTCGAAGCAGAACGGGCCTGGGAAATTGCGAGAGCTGCGATCGCATCGGGTCTCTACAAAACCATCATTCTGGACGAACTTAATCCCACGGTTGATTTAGAACTTCTGCCCGAAGAACCGATTGTGCAAGCGCTGTTGCGGAAACCGAAAGACACTGAAATTGTGATTACAGGTCGCTGTAAAAATCCACCTGCTTATTTTGATTTAGCCACCGTTCACTCTGAGATGATCTGTCACAAACATTATGCAGAGAAAGGCATTGATCTCAAACGCGGCGTCGATTTTTGAGCCTTGTTTCTTGCATTCTAAGGCAGAGTTAGAAACTCCATTCAATCGACATCGGCAATTCACTAGTAAGACTGCATTTTGGGATTACTGGTGAAGTGTTGAATGGTGTGTTGATATGGCGATATATGAAAAACCAGTGCGATTCCTGATGAAGGATATGGTGAATGCTTTCGGTTTGCAAACTGGTCAAAGTTTTTTAAAACGGCAGGCGGTTGATTGGTTTGCACAACAGTATCCGAAGGTCAAAAGAGGAACGGTTACAGCCCATTTAATTCGTCTATCAACAAATGCTCCAGGTAGATTGCATTACCAACCAAAACCTGGAGAAGATGACCTATTTTTTCAGATCGATAGTAACCGTTTCCGTTTGTATGATACCCAGCAAGATCCAGCACCAGTCTATAGTGCAGCCAACAGTACGTTACAAAAGCTAGAGAATGTAAAGAAAGAAATAGATCTTGGAATCTCGACAGAATTCGCGTATGAGTCTGATCTGCGTGATTATCTTGCTAAGAATCTGCAAGTTATCGAGTCAGGATTGAAACTCTATGAAGAAGAGGGAATCACAGGCGTTGAGTTTCCGGTTGGTGGTCGCTTCGTTGATATTCTGGCAATCGATTCCAAAGGCGATTTTGTCGTTGTTGAACTCAAAGTATCGCGTGGATACGATCGCGTGATTGGACAACTGCTGCGTTACATGGCGTGGATACAGAAAAATCAAGCGGATTTAGGGCAAAAGGTTCGAGGCATTATTGTAGCTAGAGAAATCAGCAAGGACTTAATACTTGCTTGTTCTTTGATACCCAACATTGAGCTGTTTGAGTATGAATTAGCTCTTTCGCTCAAGCAAGTTCATTCAGTCGCAATCTGAAATATGGATTTTTAGGATCTCGCAAAACGATCGCTCTCGTAGATATGGGATAGATATTGCTCTTGCATATCTGGCTTATCCCATAGTAGGATAGAACCTTGTGTCGAATTCTGGAACAATCCCATGCCAAAGCTAAAAACCCGTAAGTCTGCTGCCAAGCGATTTAGAACAACTGGAAGTGGTAAATTTTTGCGCCGCCAAACGCACAGAGCGCACCTTTTAGAGCATAAGGGCACAAGCCGCAAACGCCGCCTTTCTGGAACGGTTGTAGTGAACGAGCGCGACGCGGAGAACGTGCGGTTGATGCTGCCATACGCATAGAGCTTAGCAAAATAGAGCTTAGCAAAGCAGAACTGACAACGGGATTGTTCAAGGTTCTGAGAAGACGTTCTGTAGAGGACGTTTAGCCAAAATTTAAATTAGTTAAGGAAGTTTCATCATGGCACGGGTTAAGCGCGGTAACGTTGCTCGAAAGCGCCGCAAGAAGATTTTGAAGATGGCAAAAGGATTTCGGGGTTCTCACTCGACTCTTTTTCGGACTGCCAATCAGCAGGTGATGAAGGCATTGAGAAATGCCTATCGCGATCGCCGCAAGAAAAAGCGCGATTTTCGTCGTCTGTGGATCACTCGCATTAATGCAGCAGCGCGGCAACATGGCATGAGCTACAGCCAATTGATCGGCAAGCTCAAAAAAGCTGATGTTCAAATCAATCGTAAAATGCTCGCTCAACTCGCAGTCATCGACCCGGCTGGGTTTGCAAAAGTACTAGAACGAGCCGCAAGCGTATAAGACGCGGCGCTTGTCATGCGTAAAACGGTTGCTAGAGTATTTGGATTTATGATTTTGGGGGCGCAATGGTTTGTTCCCCCTTCTTTGTTGGCAGCCGATCTCAAAACGATCGTGGCTCGCGATCGCCTAATTGTTGCGGTCAAAGATAATTTGCCTCCCCTCGGATTTTCTCAGCAGGGAAGGCTGCTAGGCTTTGAAATCGACATTGCCAACCGTCTCGCGCAAGACTTGTTAGGACGATTAGATGCCGCTGAACTAAAGCCTGTCAACAATCGCGATCGCATTGCTGCGGTGATTGATGGCCGCGTTGACCTGGCGATCGCGCGAGTTACAAATACAACAACGCGATCGCGAATTGTCAGCTTCAGCGCACCCTACTACCTGGATGGAACAGGATTGATCACTCGATCCATGTCGCTCCAGAACGAAACCGATTTGACAAATCAAACGATCGCCGTGTTGAACGGCTCTAGTACGATCGCTACGCTGCGCTACAAATTGCCCCAACTCAAACTCGTCGGAGTCGAGTCCTATAAGGCGGCGCAACAGTTGTTAGACGCGGGTACAGCGGATGCGTTTGCGGCGGATGTGTCAGTATTGACTGGATGGGCGCGAGAACAGTCAGGCTATCGGGTTTTGCCGTTGCGCCTCTCGACCGAAGCTCTTTGCGTGGTGTTGCCCAAAGGGGTTCAGTACACCGAGTTACAGCAGCGAGTGAATGGCGCGATCGCTCGGTGGAAAACTGAGGGTTGGCTTCAGCAACGGGCGAGCTATTGGGGACTTCCTTGGGCTACCCTGAGATAAGGGAGAAACGCCCGCGTCTTGCTTCAACTTAATTTACGCTCGGTAAAGCTATGAATAGTGACACTTCATTTCCACTCCTTTATATTTCGCTGTTGCTATTGCTGTTGGGGGCTGCTGTCGTCTTTGTCGCCAGACAAGTGCTTAAAACTCGGCGGGTCGAGAGTGCGCTGTCTCGCTTGCAAAAGAAGCTGAGCAAGGAGAAAGGCACAGCTGAAGAATATTATGAATTGGGCAGCATTCTGCTCGACAAACGATTGTTTGTGCAAGCGATCACACAGTTTCAGAAAGCGATAAAGGCGGAAACGCTAGAAGGACAAGATCTGGCAGCTGTGTATAACGCGCTAGGATTTGCCTACTTTGCTCAAGAACAATACGATTTGGCACTCAAGAACTACAAGGAAGCGGTCAAACTCGCGCCCGACTATGTGACTGGCTGGAATAACGTAGGTCACGCTTACGAGCGCAAACAGTTAGCCGGACCTGCATTAGAGGCATATGAGGAAGCGCTCAAGCATGACTCTAACAACCAAACAGCTAAGCGCCGAGCAGAGTCGCTACGCAAACGATTTGTCCCATCTGCTTAATTCAAACTTGATCCAAAAATAGGCAAGGATGTGTAAACTCCTTGCCTATTTTTGTGTTTCCTCATTCGATGTGATCGGTGGAACTGAGCCGCGATCGCACATTGGCTAAGAACGAGCTTCGACCTGAAGCTCATCAATTAAACCTGCCAGGTGCTTGCTGTCTGCCTTGTACACCTCATTGCAGAAATGGCACGTCGCTTCAGCCCCATCGTCTTTCTCAATCATGTCTTGCAGTTCCTCTGTGCCCAACAGCTTAAGCGCGCCTAAAACGCGATCGAAGGAGCAGCCGCAATGGAACCGCACAATCTGAGTTTCTGGCAAAATTTCTAAGCCCAAGTCGCCTAACAATTCTTCAAAAATGATGGGCAGCGTCTTCCCAGCTTGTAGCAGGGGCGTAAACCCTTGCAGCTTCGCGATGCGAGATTCGAGCAGCGTAACTAGTGCTTCATCTGTTGCCGCCTTTGGCAAGATTTGAACCAGTACACCGCCTGCCGCTTGCACACCGTTGACATCCACAAACACCCCCAAAACTAGGGCAGAAGGAGTTTGTTCAGACGTCACTAAATAGTTCGTTAAGTCATCTCCGATTTCACCAGAAACCAACTCAACCGTACTGGAATAGGGATATCCATAGCCCACATCCCGGACGACGTAGACATATCCCTCATGACCTACAGCTCCTCCGACATCTAACTTGCCTTTATTGTTGGGTGGCAACTCCACATCAGGATTATCGACATAGCCGCGCACTGTTCCATCTGTCCCGGCATCGGCCATAATTCCACCCAACGGACCATCACCCCGAATCCGAATATTGACTCTTGATTCTGCCCGTTTCATGCTAGATGCGATCAGTAGCCCTGCTGCCATCGTCCGGCCCAAAGCAGCCGTTGAAACATAGGAAAGCTTGTGGCGTTGTCGAGCTTCATCTGTCAGCCGCGTCGTGATCACTCCGACCGCTCGAATGCCTCCTTCTGCCGCCGTTGCCCGAATTAACTGGTCAACCATGAAAAACCCTTACATTTCTGTCTAAAGCGTTCTACTCAATTGTAACGATTTCGTTTACAAGTGCTGCGCGGGGAGAGATGACGAATAAGCGAGCGATCGCTTAGCTATATCAGTTGTGAGGATTAGAGAATAGCGTGAAGCTTAGTGTGAAGCAGTCTGACAGGCGAAATCAGCCGCAAAACTTGGTAGAGTGAAGATCCGAATCACTATGCACCCTTCATGCCTGCCACGATCGATTCTCGCGTTACCGCGTTTCCCCTAGCCGCTGTTATTGGTCAAGAAGCAATCAAATTAGCTCTGTTACTTGCTGCCGTTGATCCGGGGCTAGGCGGGGTTGTGATATCTGGACGCCGAGGTACCGCTAAGTCGGTGATGGCACGTGCCATTCATGCCCTGCTGCCGCCGATTGAGGTGGTTCAAGACTCGGTTAGTAATTGCGATCCGGCGAATCGTGATGAGTGGGATGATTTTACGATCGCGCGGTTTCAAGCCGAATCAGACGTTCCGACGGCTGTAATTCGTGCGCCGTTTGTGCAGATTCCGCTGGGCATCACAGAAGATCGGCTGTTGGGTTCTGTCGATGTGAGCCAGTCGATTCGGCAAGGCGAAACGGTGTTTCAGCCAGGGTTGTTAGCCGAAGCCAATCGAGGTGTGCTGTATATCGATGAAATTAATCTGCTCGACGATCAAATCTCGAATTTGCTGTTGAGTGCTCTGACCGATGGACGTAATCAGATCGAGCGGGAAGGCATTAGTTTTCAGCATCCCTGCCAACCGCTATTAATTGCAACCTATAACCCAGAAGAAGGAACGTTGCGGGAGCATTTGTTAGATCGCATTGCGATCGCGCTCTCGGCTGATATGGTGTTGGGACTCGACGATCGAGTGCAAGCGGTCGAGCAAGCCACGCGTTATTCTGACTCTCCCCAAGATTTTCTGACTCAATACAGCGACGATATTGATGCGCTCAAGACGCAGATTCTGTTAGCGCGAGAATGGCTTAGCGATGTCCAAGTTACGTCTGAGCAAATTCAATATCTTGTTGCCGAAGCTTTGCGGGGTGGAGTTCAGGGACATCGGGCAGAACTATTTGCGCTGCGAGTCGCGAAAGCTCATGCCGCTTTGGATGGACGAACTCAAGTCAGCGCTGAAGATTTGCGTCGCGCTGTTGAATTGGTGATCGTACCGCGATCGACCATCGTTCAAACACCACCCGAAGAGAATCCGCCTCCTCCGCCCCCGCCGCCTCAAAGTCAAGACGAGCCGCAAGACGAGTCTGATCAAGACCAAGAGGAAGAGGAAGAGGAAGAAAAGGACGAGTCTGAAGAAGACCAGCAGCAACCGCCTAATATTCCAGAAGAATTTGTGTTTGATCCAGAAGGCGTAATTCTCGATCCGGAGGTTCTCTACTTCGCGCAAATGGCGACCAGGCAGGGCAAATCAGGTAGCCGTTCGATTGTGTTTTCCGACGATCGCGGACGATATATCAAGCCGATGTTACCGAACGGAAAAGTGCGGCGAATTGCGGTCGATGCAACGCTGCGATCGGCGGCTCCCTATCAGCGATCGCGGCGGCTCCGGGCGGAAGAAAGCCAGTCGTCTCGGAAGCGGGTGTTTGTGGAGGAAAGCGACATTCGCGCTAAACGGCTGGCGCGTAAATCGGGAGCTTTGATTGTGTTTGTTGTCGATGCTTCTGGTTCAATGGCGCTGAACCGGATGAATTCTGCGAAGGGTGCCGTCCTGCAACTTCTGACGGAGGCGTATCAAAATCGAGATCAGGTGTCTCTGATTCCGTTTCGAGGCGAGCAAGCCGAAGTTCTCTTGCCGCCAACCAAATCAATTGAAGCGGCTCGTCGTCGGTTGGATCGCTTACCTTGTGGAGGCGGTTCCCCGTTAGCGCATGGATTGACGCAAGCTGTTCGGGTTGGTCTGAATGCGAAACAGTCGGGTGATATTGGTCAAGTTGTAATTGTGGCAATTACCGATGGACGTGGCAATGTCTCATTAGCGCGATCGCTGGGAGACACAATTCCTGACGGCGAAAAACCCGACATCAAAGGTGAACTGCTCGAAATTGCAGCGAAGATCCGGGCGCTGGGCATTCAGCTTTTGGTGATTGACACAGAGAACAAGTTTGTGTCCACTGGCTTTGCTAAAGAACTCGCTAAGCAATCGGGCGGTAAATATTACCATCTGCCGAAGGCGACGGATCAAGCGATCGCGGGAGTTGCCCGGAGTGCCATCAGCGATATGAAAGCTCGCTAAGCTTTACAAATCGATTCATTCATTTTAGCCAGGGCGACGCGATCGCTATATTCCAGTCCTAAAATCAACGGCGCAATTACCTCGATCAACGAGTCGTGACGATCGCAGATAAATTTTTGAGGAGCAATCGAAAGATTGAGTATCCCTGGAAAAAACGGCGTCCGCTCTAACTCTAGAGATTGGAAAGCAAGAGTTTGCATTTCGATTTTCCCTAATGACGCGTTATCCAGGGACAACAATACCTGTTATGACAAAACGATTCATTTCGTCTGCATCTAGCGACACCGCGCCTTACATTTCACAAACTTGTACATAGGCAATGCGCGAATCTGTCAACTTATCCATCCATCCCTCTAAGTATTTGCGATTAGCTTTTTGTTCCTGCGGATCTTCTGTATCCATCGAATGAGGTGCTAACCCTAGAATTGCTGCGGTTGTGACGCAAAACATCGATTTTTGAAAGCTTACACAAATCATCACTCGTAAGTCTTCCTCACCCCGTAACGAACGGCGGTAGAACTGATGCAAATACTCCGGCACATGATGGCGTAAATCTTGCATCAATAGCGTGGGCGGAATTCCAGCCCCGCCCACTGGCAACGGATCGGCGTAAAGCACACCATAGGAGAAGCGTTCGGGTTCTGAGGGGATGGCTCTTGCCTGAGCGTTGTAGGAAACGGTTCCCATAAATGGGAATGATTTGAAAAAAACAGCTTCCACATAAGGAACGGCTGTGTCCATTAAGAAGGTTAGCCCTGCTGATTTTGGCAGGATGTCATAGGATTGACCGTCGATATTCACAGCATAGGTAATGGGCAGACTAGCGCTCTTTACCAATCCCTCTTTAACCAAGGCAACAACCTCTGGAATCGACGAAATTTCTCCCGCATCATAGCGATCGCTCAGTTCCGTAAAGATATCGCTCATGACCCGCCAAAATTGACCCAGCCCACTGTAATACGCCAGCAGCCGGACTTGCTCGATTAAAAATTCTGGGAATGCTTTAGACAACCCTTGCATCAGCAGATTTCCTTTGAGCTTTGCCCCGATCGCGGCTTGTGCCAGGGCAACAAATTCGGGCGTATCTAAGTAAGCGTCTAATCCGCCGCCGCCATGCCAAAACATTGCCTTCATGCAGTATTCAGCAAACTCGTAATTAAAGCGATCGTGCCACCAATGCTGAAACAGCTTCTTAGCTGAAACGTCTCCATTAAAATATTTGAAAAACGGAAACAACACTAAAAACTGATGCTCAGCAATGTAGTTAAGATTGTTGGAGTAAGCATCTAAAACAACGGCATAACTCTTGAGAACGCCAACCACTTCGAGAACGTTTTCCTCCGAATCGGGCAATAGCGCACCGCCAGATTCTAACGTTTCAATGATTTCAGCCAGTGGGTGCTTCGATCGCGCACGGGTGCTAACCATAGCTTCTCCTAGATAAACGGACGAATTAATTTAACCGAACAGGCAAAGGATTCTCAGATACTGCTGGCGTGAGCGGTAGATCTATAGTTTTAGGATTGGGTAGATGGGCGGCGACTGTGGTGAAGTCATTGATTACAGCAGTGGTGGTTGTTTCTATCCAACGCACCATCCAGTTGGGTTGCAGTCCTAAAATTACAATGATCAACGCCAGCCCAAATCCGGGCAAGCGCTCCGACCAACTAACTCGCGGCAAATTTGCCAACGCATCTGGCAATCGACCAAAAAATACTTTATTGACGAGTAACAGAAAATAGACGGCAGTTAGCCCAGTTCCAACCATTGAGAGCAGGGTTTGTACAGGAAACACCTCAAAGCTGCCTCGGAAAATCAAAAATTCTGAGATGAAGCCCGTCATACCCGGAATTCCAGCGCTTGCCATCACTCCAGCTACCATTAAGCTGCCAATGATCGGCAGTCCACGTTCTGGTGTCATCAATCCTTGCAGAATGTTGATATCGCGAGTTCCAGTCGTTTTGTAGACGACGCCGACCAATACAAACAGCAAACCAGAAATTAAACCGTGGCTCACCATTTGAAAGACGGTTCCCAGCAAACTAATCGGCGTTGCGGCAGCGACGGCTAACAGAATAAATCCCATGTGCCCGATCGAACTGTAGGCAACCATTTTTTTCATGTCGGTTTGCGCGATCGCGGTGAATGCCCCAAACAGTACGCTCACCACAGCCCAGCCTGCCAACCAAGGGGCTAATACTGACCACGCCTGCGGGAACAGTTCTAAGCCAAACCGGATCAATCCGTAGGTTCCCAATTTTAGAAGAACACCTGCCAATAGCACCGAAATCGGCGTCGAAGCTTCAACGTGAGCGTCAGGCAACCAGGTGTGAAACGGAAATAGCGGAATCTTAATCCCAAAGCCAATTAAGATTCCCCCCAACAAGATAATTTGAGCCGTGAGTGGCAATCCTTGAGACATCAATGGATTGTATTCAAACGTGTTCGAGCCGCTCAGCCAGACCAGGCCCAAGAAGGACATCAGAATCAAGATGCCAGAAATTGCCGTGTAGATTAAAAATTTTGTTGCCGCATATCCTCGTCTTGTGCCGCCCCAAATTCCGATCAACAAATAAAGGGGAATCAGCTCTAATTCGTAAAACAAGAAAAACAGCAGCAAATTGTGCGCTAAAAAAGCACCTGCTACGGCAGAGTTAATAATTAAAATCAGCAGATAATACAATCGAGGACGTTGGATGGACGTATCGCTACACCACAGCGCAACGATCGTCAGCAAATTGTTCAGAATGACCAACGGCAACGATAGCCCATCAATTCCCAGGCGGTAGGTCAAGCCTAAAGAGTCCAGCCAAGGAATATCTTCTTGAAACTGGAGCCCAATATCAATGACATCAAATTGAGTGGCGATGTACAACGACCACGCAAATACAATGCTGATCGAGGCAATAGCAAGCGATCGCAAGCGGCTAGACGACACCGAAGCAGGCAACAACCCGATCACCGCCGCGCAGAAGATCGGAATCCAAATCAGGGCACTAAGCATAGACAACCTAGAGTAGATAGAAATTGAAAGTAGGGTTTACCAAAACGATCGAGTTAGGATTGCTCCTAGTAGTGCAACTCCGATCAGAATGGTCAACATATAAGCTTGATACTGACCAGAGACGCTGTACTTCAGACTTTCCCCACTAAAGATCGACGCTAGGCCAACCAGATTGACAAATCCATCAATCACATAGCGATCGCACCACGAACTAAAGCGAGAGATCGAACTAACGACCCAAACAACGCTGACCCGGTAGAGCCGGTCGATATAGAAGTCATACGACAACATATCCTGCAAAAATCTGAGCGGAGCTTGAACTGGGCGTGTCCACGTATGGTTGAGTTTCAGCAAAGACCCCACCACACAACCTGCCAATCCAGAGCCAACCAGTAACACCACTCCCGGCACATTGACTAAGCCGAACGCTGGCAGTAGCGTTAATTCGTTTAGAATCGCCGGAATCAGAAGCGTCAGCACGATCAGCGTCACGATCGGGACTGCCATTGTCCAAGGCACCTCTGGAGCGCGACGAGTTTTAGGTTGGGGTTCCCCTAAAAAGACTAACCGAAAGACTCGGGTGAGACTAAGTGCTGTCAGTCCATTCACCAACAAAATAACGGCGACCAACCACGGTGCAACTAACCAGAAATCTTCGATGCCTCGCTGAAGCGCCCAGAAGCCACCTAAGGGAAATAATCCAATTAGCCCCGCCGATCCGACGACAAATGCACCTGTTGTGGCAGGCATTTTCTTCCATAGACCGCCCATTTCGGTCAGGTCTTGGCAGGTTGTCGTCATAATGATTGAACCGATGCTCATAAATAAGAGAGCTTTCGCGATCGCGTGGGCAAACAGCAAGATAAACGCGAAATCTGTCCAGCCGACGCCAACCGCAATAAACACCAATCCAAGGTACGCACTGGTAGAGTGGGACAACGCTCGTTTAATGTCAATTTGGGCGAGAGAAACAAGCGATGCTCCGATCGCCGTCATCGTTCCCAGCGCAATTGTCGCGCCTGAAGCAACCGGCGATAACACAATAATGGGCTGAAGCTTGATCAACACGAATGCGCCGCATCCGACCACAACAGAATTTCGTAGAATCGAAGCGGGATTAGGTCCCTCCATTGCTTCATCGAGCCATAGGTGCAATGGAAACTGAGCGCATTTTCCGGTTGGTCCGGCAATCAGCGACAGTCCAATCAAGGCGGCGACGAGTGGAGCCGGTTGAGCGGTTTCTGCCCACTGGTATAAATCCGAGAAATTAAGACTACCCGAATACGTGGATAGCGCAACAACACCCATTAACAGTAGGATGTCTCCCACACGCTTGGTTAGGAAAGCGTCTCGGGCTGCCGTTACAACCAAGGGCTGTGCGTACCAAAATCCAACCAGTAAATATGTGGAGAGCGTCAATACCTCCAGCAGAGCGTAGGTGAGCAATAGTGAATCACTTAACGCAATTCCACACATTGCCGCTTCAAAAAATCCCATCAGCCCAAAAAATCGAGCCAGCGCCCAGTCTTTCTCCAGGTATCCCAGAGCATATACCTGAGCTAGCAGGCTTAATCCTGTCACTAGCTCCATCGCGCCTACGCTAATGGATGAAAGCTCCAGTGCAAACGAGAGGTCTAGCCCAGCGGCTTGCAACCACTGAAACTCGAGATACTGGGGCGGCTGTCCCCAAACCGCATTAAACAGAAATGTTCCGTGAATTAGTGCGATCGCGGTGGTCAAAATATTTAAATAAGCAGCGGGTCGGGGTCCTGTTCTGCGAATTAATCCGACTGCCCACGGCAGAGTCAAAATCGCGGCTAGAAGCCCATAACAGGGAACCCACCAACTTGTATTAATGAGGAACTGATGCAATGAAGCCTCCCCTTGCCCTAACTAAAATAGAACTGACAAAAACATTCCCCAAGCTCAAGCGAGACCTCAGGGAGATAACTTACTGGTGTTATGACTATCGAGAAGTTACCAACAAATATTGTTTGAATTTCTTAAGATTCAGCTTACCGTCTAATCTGAGCAAATGTAAAACTCGCGAGATAGATAGCTTCTATCGTAGCAAGAAGTAAACGTTTACATATAAATGTAACTTATAGTTGAAAAAGATGTTGATTTCCAGAATGAAAAACTGCCTGGTAGGATGCAGTTTAATCGGTCAACGCTTCCTGTTGCAGCCGAATGATCCCGTCCACTCTGGGAATGGGCGACAAGCTAATAGGTAGCAAACAAAAGCGCGATCGCGCTTTCATAAGCCTATCCTATAGGTTAAATTTGCAAGTATTATTGAACTTTATATTGTCAAGTGTGAACGTCGGTCTTATTCTTAATAGAGAAGGTAGGAATAGCTTAACAAACCTTTACATCATGGGCGATCCCGTTGAAATAGCAGCGTGGATTGGTATGATTAGTTTCACTTATCAGGAGATTTCCAATGCCCATTGCTGTGGGAATGATTGAGACGCGGGGATTCCCGTGTGTCGTGGAAGCCGCAGACGCGATGGTGAAAGCCGCTCGCGTTACGCTGGTAGGCTACGAAAAGATCGGGAGCGGTCGCGTCACGGTGATTATTCGGGGTGACGTATCTGAAGTTCAGGCGTCTCTGGCAGCCGCGATGGAAGCGGTCAAGCGAGTCAATGGCGGGGAAACAGTTTCAACTCATGTGATCGCGCGTCCCAGCGAGAACCTAGAATACGTATTGCCGATTCGATATACCGAAGCGGTCGAGCAGTTCCGTAGTTAACTCGCTAGTCGCGGCTAGCGGTTCGTTTAATTTCAAGATTATCTTTTACAGATTGGAAGGGAGAATTTCAAATGGCTATTGCAGTTGGCATGATCGAGACTCTAGGATTTCCTGCCGTAGTAGAAGCTGCGGACGCGATGGTAAAAGCCGCTCGCGTAACCTTGGTCGGTTATGAAAAGATTGGAAGCGGCCGCGTCACGGTGATTGTTCGGGGTGACGTGTCTGAAGTACAGGCATCGGTTGCAGCTGGCATCGAGAACGTAAAGCGCGTTAACGGCGGACAAGTTTTGTCTACACACATCATTGCTCGCCCTCACGAGAACCTAGAGTATGTTCTACCTATTCGCTACACGGAAGCTGTGGAGCCGTTCCGTGAGAGCGTCAGCGGAATTCGCCCTCTTAACCGTCCGTAACGCCTGATGCAAATTGCGAAAGTTCGCGGAACCGTTGTGAGTACGCAGAAGGAGCCAAGTTTAAGAGGAGTCAAGTTTTTACTGGTGCAACTCTTAGACGATGCGGGAGAGCCACTTCCAGTTTACGAAGTAGCGGCTGACAATGTTGGCGCAGGCATTGATGAATGGGTTCTAGTCAGTCGGGGCAGTGCTGCCCGTCAGATTCCTGGTAGTGAAAGTCGCCCCGTTGATGCGGCGGTGATTGGCATTATCGATACCGTGAGCGTGGATAATCGCTCGTTGTACAACAAGGGAACGCAGTACTAGAAACCCTTCGTCATGTGCGTTTGGTTCTGCCAGGTTTCATGCGATCGCGACAGAAAGCTAGTCCGTAATTTCTAATTCGCTCCTTTGGTCATTTAAGCATCGGAGCGATTTGTCAAACCTAGGGTGATGAGCGCGCTCCGATGATGAATCGAGGGCGAGAAATGGCTTTCTGACCTTCAGGTTGATTTGGGAGTTGCGCCTTCGGTCTTGCGCCTTGCGCTAACCGCTTCGTTTTCTGCGCAATCGTTTCTCTGCGGGAAATACAGTGCATTAGGCTTCAGTTAGGAGATCTTGTTATGGCAGCCCGGAATGCGGCTCCGCCTACGCCTTCGCGCAGCTTAGCCGAGCCGAAAATTGATGAGACAGCTTACGTTCATTCGTTTTCTAACATTATTGGCGATGTGCGGATTGGCGCAAACGTCTTGATCGCGCCCGGAACTTCAATTCGAGCCGATCAGGGGAATCCGTTTCATATTGGTCAACACACCAATGTGCAAGACGGGGTGTTGATTCGCGGCTTAGAGCAGGGCAGAGTGATCGGAGATGATGACCATTCCTATTCAGTTTGGATTGGAAATCACACCTCGATCGCTCACATGGCATTGGTTCATGGACCTGCCTATATTGGCGATCAATGTTTTATCGGCTTTCGTTCGACTATTTTTAATGCACGGGTGGGCGATGGGTGCGTGGTGATGATGCACGTCCTGATTCAGGATGTGGAAGTGCCGTCTGGCAAGCTTGTGCCGTCAGGGGCGATCATTACAACTCAGGAGCAAGCGGACCGATTGCCAGACGTTCGAGAGCGCGATCGCGCGTTTGCTGCTCATGTGGGAGGCATCAATGAAGCGTCGCGGCTGCAAGACAAGCTCCCTTCGGGAGTGCAGGGCAAGCTCCCTTCGGAATCGGGCTATTACTGCGCCGAAACTACGAATGGCACTAGCCCGATCAACGAAAAAAAATCAACTCGTACACAGCAAACCACTGCCTCCAGTAGTGCTACCAATGGATCAACTATGAACGGCGAAATTATTAACCATGTTCGGCAATTGCTGGCGCAGGGCTACCGGATCGGGACAGAACACGCTGACCAGCGTCAGTTTCGGACTAGCTCTTGGAAAAGTTGCGCTCCGATTCAGACCAGCAATGAGTCTGCGGTTTTGGCAGAATTACAATCCTGTTTGGCAGAACACGGCGGCGAGTATGTCCGCTTAATTGGCATCGATCCAAAAGTGAAGCGACGGGTTCTTGAAACCATTATTCAGCGTCCGGGTGAAGCCCCTGCCAAGCTTTCGTCTAACGGCGGATCGTACTCCTCCCAGTCTTACAAGAATCCCACAGTCACTCGGCCTCCGTTGTACACGCCTGATTACAGCCATCGCGGCGCACTTGATCCAGCGATCGCGGCTCAAGTGCGACAAGTGTTAGCGAAAGGCGGACGGATTGGTATGGAACACGCCGATGAGCGTCGCTTCCAAACGTCTTCCTGGAAAAGCTGCACCCCGATTAGCGCCACAAACGAATCGGCGGTGATGGCTGGGCTGCAAGCGTGCATGGCAGAACACCAGGGTGAGTATGTCCGTTTGATCGGCATTGATCCAAAAGTGAAGCGCCGAATTTTAGAAGCGATTATTCAACGCCCCGGTAATAAGCAGGTGACGCAGCACACCAAGGCATCCTCATCTGGAGGCGCTGCTTATGGTGGTGGATCTTACGGAGGCAATACTCCTGGTGGAGCTGCTCTTGGGGGTAGTATCGCTGAGCAAGTGAATCATTTGGTGGTTCAAGGTGCAACGATTGGTTTGGAATACGCAGATGAGCGTCACTTTAGAGCCAGTTCTTGGCAAACCGCTCCAGTGATGCATGGCAATTCAGCGGCTCAGGTGATGAATGCCCTGAACTCGTTCCTAGCAGAACATCAGAAACACTACGTTCGGCTTGTCGGTATTGATCCAAAAGCGAAAAAGCGGGTTACGGAAACGATTATTCAGCGTCCGGGCAAGCCTGCCTCTACTAATGGAGCATCTTCTGGCTCAGCTTCTAGCTACGGTGGATCTCACCGCAGTCAATCGCAACACAGTCAATCGCAACACAGTCAATCAAGCTATGGTGCGTCCTCAGGGCATCAGAATAGTTCCTCGAATGGCAGTGGTCGCTTGAACTCAGATGCGGTGAATCAAATCCGTCAATTCGTCAATCAAGGCTACCGGATCGGCTTAGAGTACGCCGATCAGCGTCGTTACAAGACGAGTTCTTGGCAAACGGCAGCTAGTGTTCAGGCGCAGCGAGATTCAGATGCGATCGCGAAGATTGAATCGACGTTAGCCCAACATCCTGGCGAGTACGTCCGCATCATTGGTGTCGACCCGAACAGCAAACGGCGGATGGCGGAAGTGTTGATTCAGCAACCCAAGAAGTGAGGTTTGAGTTTAGGTTTTGGAGCGATCCGAAGGACTTCGGGCCGCGAATCGCAACTCTAGAATCTGAACTTAACCTTCCGAACTCCAAAATGGTGTGATTTATGATGCACTCTCCGCCCCCACAACTGCATCCAATCAGTACGACTCACTCCTATATGAGTGGTGATATTACGGTTGGTGAAGGGGCAGCGATCGCGCCGGGTGTATTGCTGCAAGCAGATCCTGATAGCCGAATTGTAATTGGCGTTGGGGTCTGTATTGGCATGGGTTCGGTCATTCATGCGAGTGGCGGAACCCTCACTATTGGAGAAGGAGTGATGATTGGGGCGGGCGTGTTGATTGTAGGCGTGATGGCGATTGGCGATCGCGCTTGCATTGGTTCTGCCACGACTGTTTTTAATCGCAACATTGGCTCTGGCGCAATGATTCCTCCTAGTTGTTTAATCTGCGCGGAGTCTGATACTACCCCGGAATCAGCACCGTCTGACCCGTGGGATGACCGCTCAGAAGCCTCTGCTAAACCGTTTTCCCAGAACGGACAGCCGAAAGCGGAACCATCTTCAGAAAATGGTCAGTCGAAACAATTTTCAACATCAGAGTCTAAAGCAGAACCAGAGACCAAAGAATTTGTTTCAGAGGAACCATCCAAAGAAGCTGCCCCTGGTTCTGCGCTCGTTCAAAAATCTAATTTGCAGGCTGGTGTGTACGGTCAGGTTTACGTCAATCAGCTTCTCGGCAAACTGCTGCCAAATCATAATTCTGGTCAGGGCTGATGCACTAGCGCAGTGTTCTACGTTACTCCGTAGTGATCGCACCAACATTGAAGGATTGCCCGAATAAATCTATTGACTTAAGCTCATGGCGTTTAGGGCAAGCTTAATACCTTTAGAATTTGACTCTATCAGATTATTAGTCTCCGTTTGAGAACATCTTGTCATCAAACGTGCAGATTACAATAAGCCTATTCTTCCAGGTGAATAGCTCATGTCTCGTTGGCAATTCTGGGTCGATCGCGGCGGCACGTTTACCGATATTGTGGCTCGAAAACCTGATGGCTCTCTGGTGATTCATAAACTACTGTCAGAGAATCCAGAACGCTATGCTGATGCACCATTACAAGGTATTCGAGAGTTACTCGGAATCGCTTCTGATCACCCCATTCCATCAGGGCAGATTGAAGCCATCAAAATGGGAACGACGGTGGCAACGAATGCGTTATTGGAACGCAAGGGCGATCGCACGCTTCTAATCATCACCAACGGATTTCGAGATGCATTGCGAATCGGATATCAAAATCGTCCGAATATTTTTGCTCGCGAAATTGTGTTGCCAGAAATGTTATATGAGCAAGTTATTGAAGTTGAAGAACGTTACAGCGCTCAAGGTGAGGAACTTTTACCAATCTCATCCGATGCCGAAGCACGATTGACGTTAGCATTGCAAGCCGCGTTTGATTCGGGCATTCGCTCTTGCGCGATCGCATTTCTGCACGGTTACCGCTATCCGCAACATGAGCAGCAGGTTGCCGCGATCGCCCATCAGATCGGCTTTACTCAAGTTTCAGTGTCTCACCAAGTCAGCCCGCTCATGAAGTTGATCAGTCGCGGTGATACGACAGTTGTAGATGCTTATCTGTCTCCAATTTTGCGACGCTATGTCAATCGAATTTTCAACGAACTCGATCAGACTGCAACCGCTCGACCGCGATTGTTGTTTATGCAGTCCAACGGCGGCTTAACCGATGCTCAATTTTTTCAGGGGAAAGACAGCATTCTGTCAGGCCCGGCAGGGGGAATAGTCGGTGCAGCGCAGACGAGCGATCGCGCTGGATTTCGTAAAATTATCACCTTCGATATGGGCGGAACTTCGACTGATGTTGCTCACTACAACGGCGACTATGAGCGCACGTTTGAAACCGAAGTGGCAGGCGTTCGAGTGCGATCGCCGATGATGGCAATTCACACGGTAGCGGCGGGAGGTGGCTCGATTGTGCGGTTTGATGGCGCTCGCTATCGAGTTGGTCCAGAATCGGCGGGCGCAAATCCGGGTCCGGCGTGTTATCGCAAGGGAGGACCGCTGACCGTGACCGATTGCAATGTCCTGCTGGGTCGAGTACAGCCTGAATTCTTTCCAAACGTGTTTGGAGCGACAGGAGATTTGCCGATCGATTCTGAAATTGTTCAAGAAAAGTTTATTGAGTTGGCCGCCGAAATCGCAGCGGCAACGGGAAAGAGCGTTTTACCTGAAGACGTAGCACAGGGATTCTTAGCGATCGCAGTCGAAAAAATGGCAAGTGCGATTAAGAAAATCTCTGTTCAGCGGGGGTATGACATTACCGAATACACACTCTGCTGTTTTGGTGGGGCGGGCGGGCAACATGCCTGTGCGATCGCTCAAACGCTTGGCATTTCTCAAATCTTTTTACATCCATATGCAGGCGTTCTTTCAGCTTACGGAATGGGGCTTGCAGACCAGCGAGTGTTGCGGGAACGCGCGATCGAGAAAGATCTATCTGATACGGTGATGATCGACTTGGAACACGCGATCGCGCAACTTGTTGAAGATGCTGAGACTGAGTTAAATCAGCAAGGCGCAACGACGACAGAAGTTATTCGACGAGCTCATTTACGATATGCCGGAACCGATTCAGCCTTAATCGTTAAGATGAATGGTTTAGATGAAATGATTCACCGATTTGAAGAATCTCATCAACAACGCTTTGGTTTTATTTCACCTAACAAAAAACTCATTGTTGAAGCGATCTCTACAGAAGTCATTTCGACAACAGCTTTACCAACGGAACCAGATATTTCAACCCCTCGAATTGGTCTGCTCGAACCCATTGCAACCGTACAGGCTTACATTGGTAATTGTTGGCAACCCACGCCTATTTTTCGTAGGGAGGATCTACGTCCTGGCGATCGCATTTCCAGTCCCGCTATTTTGATCGAATCCACAGGCACAAATGTTATTGAATCTGGCTGGGAAGCCGTTATGAATGACGGGCATCTTGTTCTCCGCAAGACCCATACCTCTACTCAATCCCCGATCCTACGCTCCAGTCTTCACACTCCTGATCCGGTGTTTCTCGAAATCTTCAATCATTTGTTTATGGCGATCGCGCAGCAAATGGGCGTTACATTGCAAAACACAAGCTCCTCTGTCAACATCAAAGAACGCCTAGACTTCTCTTGCGCTATTTTCGATCGTCAAGGTCAGCTTGTCGCAAATGCGCCTCATATTCCGGTTCATCTCGGTTCGATGAGCGAAAGCGTGAGCAGTTTGATTCACGATTACAGCAACGCCTTCAAATCAGGAGATGTTTACGTTTCAAACAATCCGTACAATGGCGGAACTCATTTACCTGACATCACGGTAATTACTCCTGTATTCGCAAAGAGCAACGCAACTGTCTTTTCTGCCACCCCCTTGTTTTTTGTTGCTTCTAGAGGGCATCACGCAGACGTTGGTGGTATCACTCCCGGATCAATGCCTCCTAACAGTACAGCGCTCGATCAAGAAGGCGTCTTGATTAACAACATTCGATTGGTTGAGCAGGGTGAATTTCAAGAACAAGACATTCTAGACCGACTGACAAATCATTCTTATCCGGCTCGCAATCCTGCACAAAATATAGCCGATCTGAAAGCACAAATTGCTGCTAATGAACGAGGTGTACACGAACTGCAAAGCATGGTTGCACACTTCGGCTTAGAAACGGTGCAAGCGTATATGCAGTATGTGCAAAACAACGCTGAAGCGGCTGTGCGGCAGGTGATTGATGCCCTCAAAAACGGCAGCTTTACTTACAAAATGGACGACGGCAGCCAAATTCAAGTTGCTGTAAGCATCGATTCTACCCATCGCACTGCCAAGATTGATTTCACGGGAACCTCTCCTCAACAGCCCAACAATTTCAACGCGCCGCTCGCCGTTTGCAAGGCCGCCGTTCTTTACGTCTTTCGGACGCTAGTAGACGATGACATTCCGCTCAACGCTGGTTGTCTGAAGCCACTAGAGATTGTTGTTCCAGAAGGCTGTATGCTCAATCCACATTATCCTGCTGCGATCGTAGCCGGAAATGTTGAAACCTCACAAGCCATTACCAATGCCTTGTATGGCGCGTTAGAAATACTATCGGCATCGCAAGGCACAATGAATAATTTTACGTTTGGCAATCATCAATACCAATACTATGAAACCATCTGTGGTGGCTCTGGTGCGGGTGCTACATTCGATGGAACCGATGCTGTTCAAACTCACATGACCAATTCTCGCTTAACTGACCCCGAAGTTCTAGAATGGCGATTTCCTGTCCTGCTAGAGCGCTTCTCGATCCGGGCTAACAGTGGAGGAAAGGGTTTCCATGCGGGCGGAAATGGTGTGATTCGTCAAATTCAGTTTCGCGCCGCTATGACTGCCGCTATTTTGTCGGGTCATCGCGTTGTGCCTCCGTTTGGACTGCACGGAGGCAACTCTGGAGAAGTGGGGCGAAACTATCTTCGGCGCAATTCTAGCGATCGCGCCGAAAATTCTATTGAATCACTCGATGGTAAAGCACAAGTGCAAGTGCATCCAGGAGATGTGCTGGTGATTGAAACACCTGGAGGGGGCGGATATGGCAAACCTCGTCCGCTACCCTCACTGCCTTCTAAAGAGGCTCGATCTAACGAGTTTCGTAGCTAGGAAGTGGACGACTGGTTCTGCCAGGGTCAGAGGCATCCCGTCTGCGCGAGTGCGAATCGCCTCGACGCTGAGGACGAGCGCGATGGGACGAACGACCCGATCCATCCCCGTCTTCGGTCGATGCATCACTGATTGGATCAGGGCGGGATGCGGTCAGCATAAACACCCGTCGCCCATCATTAATGCGGTAAAGATCTTCGGCAGTACAGACTAGTCCGGTTGCTTGTAGCGCTTCAATTCGTTCATCTCGCTTCTTTCGTGCAGTCTCTGGGTCGTCCCAGTCGAGTTCTGCAAATACTTCTTTGATCGGAGTCATTGCGTTTATCTATTGATTTTGATTTGTCTACTTAAAGTGCTACTTCTTAGCGTAGCGTGCTTTCAGGACAGATTTTATTCCTTAAAAGGCGATATGAAGCTTTAATTGCAAACAGCATATTGAGAAGCAAGTGCAAATTGATACAGGCACAGTTACTAAATTGTCATGAAGTGAGTTGCTCAAATTCGGCTTAATCACTTAAGAGCAATTCAGTTTCATAGATATCTTTATTCTACGCAATTAAAAATAACGAATAGTTCCGCGCCAAGAATCGTTTCATCCGCGACACGTATGCCTTTGCTAGTTGTGTAGACGGTTTTCAGCTCACAAGGTTCCGTAAACCATAAATAAAATCTGGAGTGAGAAGAAAATCTTTTATAGAACAGGGCTTGAATAAATAGGAGTGTCCACAAATAGAAGTAGCACACCCTGCTGTTGTGAGGCTTTACTTTCCTTTTACATTAGCCCCGTGCATCCACCGCTTCAATTTACACAAATCAGGTTTCAGTAGTACGCGTCTGATCAATAGGGTGTGATCGTTTCAAAGGCGTGTTCCAACCGCAATCGTAGGATATCGCAATCAAGACATCGCAATTAAAACTTAGTGTGTTGCGCTCATCACGCCATTGTCGCGTTTTCGACGTAACAAAGTTTTCGTTCAATTTTTTCCATTTCTTCTAAACTAGCAACTTTTCTGCTGAGTCATTTGGCTGATTACACGAGTAATGGGTCAGACGTGATTCAGTGAGAGAACTTCATGCTCCTCAAGGTGCTCTACCCCGGTATTTCATACAAGGAGTCTTTATGATGTTATCTACTCAGTCTTCTCAACCTCTCAATACGAATGTGATCGATTATTCGGCAAATGCTCTGCCTAAGTCAGAGTTGTCCACCTCTAGAACGGCAGCGCTTTCCTCTGCTCTACCTGTATCGAGCAGTTCTGCGCCTTCTTATTTTGTTGCCACCAATGGCAGTGATCAGAATGCAGGCACGATCGATAAACCTCTAAAAACGGTTCAAGCGGCGGTTGGTAAGATTGTTGATGGCAAAGGCGGCAACATTTTCTTGCGGGGCGGAACGCATACGCTGAACGACACGATCTGGGTTGGAGACTACAACGATGGGTCTGCAAGTTCTCGTTTGGTGATTCGCCCGTACCAAGATGAAAAGGCAATTTTAGATGGTCAAAACCGCGACATTGTGGGAGTTTCAGTCGGAGGACAGTATGTTGATGTTGCAGGGCTAGAAATCCGCAACACCAAAATGGGTGTAATCTCGTGGGGAGGGCGTCATCTCGGTATTCTCAATAACACCATTCACGATACAAACGATACGGGAATTGCCAGCTACGCGCCCAAAGTGTTTGGGTCAGCAGATGTGCGGGTAGATGGAAATGTTGTTTACCACACCAATCTCAAGAATAGCCATCGCGGGGATAGCGGCAATTGGGGGTCAGGCATTACGATGTCTCGCACCGATGGAGCTGTAGTGACCAACAATCAGGTCTATGAAAATTATGGAGAAGGAATCACAGGGACTCTTTCTAATAATGTGAGAATTGCAAATAATGTAGTTCACGACAATTACAGCGTCGAACTGTATTTAGACAATGCTACAAACTCTGTTGTAGAGAATAACTTTGTCTACAACAGTGGCAACGCAACTTACTTCCGTAAATCATCTGGAATTCCTCAGCCTGCATCTGGAATTCGGATGGCAAACGAAGACTATGGCAGTGATTCAAATCCATCCGATCGCAACATTGTACGCAACAACATCGTATCTGGCACATTAGCAGGATTTGAATATGCCAACTACGGTAAAGGCGGCGGTATGAAAAATTCGCAAATTGTCAACAACACCTTCTATGGAGGAACGGAAACAATGCTGAGAATTTCTAGTGGGAGCCACCAAAATACTGCGATCGCAAACAACATTTTCTACCAAACCAAAGGTAAACCGATGGCAGATATGCAGCCGAGTTCTGGGGTAGCGCTCGATCACAATTTGTGGTTTGGCGGTGCGGCAGGCAAAGCGGCAAGTTCTAGCGATATCAATGGCGATCCAATGTTGGTCAAGGCAGGCGGGTTTCAAGCGGTAGACTACAAGGTGCAGAACGGATCGGCTGCGATCGACAAGGGCGCAGCGCGGAGCGATGTGACGACCGATTTCTTTGGTGAACGCCGCCCAGTCAATAAAATGGAGATTGGCGCGGATGAGTTTAACTAAACGCCAGAGGTACTGCGTTTTTTAGAAATCGTAGCGAAGCCAGATTTCACGAACCATAGGAGCAGCGCTGCCTATTCTCTTAACTGAGGTCAGGGCAGCGCCAAACAAAAAACTATTTCTATTCAGAGCAAGTCCTATCAACTTCGCGAATCGTTTGTGATGGCAAATCGCTTTCAGAAATATCTTGAGGAGATTGACGTAACTGATTGCATCCTTGCTTCATTAGATTTGTTAAGTTCAGATCCCAAACGATCAGACCATTGCGATCGCTAACGCTGGTCAGAGCTGCTCCCTTGGCATCAAATGAAAGGCTCTCTACTGGGTCTTGATGTCCAAACAACGTTTTGATCACGGCTCCACTGCTTAAATTCCAAAGTTTGATCGTTTTATCCTGGCTGCCTGATGCGAGAATCTGTCCGTCAGCATTGAAGCCTATGCTAGACACAGGCTGGCTATGCCCAGTTAGTGTCAGATAGGGACTCGCCTCGCGTTCAGGTTTGCCATCACTAACCGTCCAAAGTTTAATTGTTTTATCCCACCCTGCCGACGCGATCGCTTTTCCATCAGGACTAAACCTCACACCTGTAATTCCCTGAAATTTAGTAGGATCAGGCGATTCGTTATGGTGTCCCAGCAGAATGGGCTGATTGCTCTCTGGATACCATAAGCGGAGGGTATTGTCGCTGCTTCCAGTCGCCAGAATTCGACCGTCTGAGCTGAAATCAATTGCACTAATGGCGGCTTCGCCTGCTTTCAAAGTTTCTACTAAGTCACCTTTAGGAATTGTCCAAAGTTTGATGGTCTGATCGGCGCTGCCCGACGCAAGAACACCTCCATCCGAGCGAAAGCGAATTGCTGTCACGCGATCGCTATGTCCGGGTAGCGTTTTAACTAGTATTCCTTTTTCGATATTCCAAAGTTTAATGGTTTTGTCTGCGCTGGCAGAAGCTAACAAGTTTCCATCAGGACTAAATTGGAGTTGCGTAACCGCGGCGCTGTGCCCGCTCAAGGTAGTTGCTGATTTCCAATTGCCGTCGTCGCCTTTGTTCCAAAGCGTTATAGCTCCCTCAGGACTGGCAGTAGCAAGCTGTTGTCTGTCAGAACTGTGTGCGATCGCGACGGTAGGCTGGCCGAGTTGGGAAGGAGTTTGAGAACGGAGGATGGCTTGTTGGAGTGTTGCGATCGCGCTAATTTTTGCGGGTTCCGGCAAGAAATTCCAAGGCCGATCGATCTGTTGCAAGCGATGTCCCATTTGTAGGGCAACGACTAAGGCCGCCTGTGATTGATTGGCAGATGAAAGCTTTTCTGAAGTAGCAGATAGCGCTCTAATATCACGTAGTTGGGCGTTGCGCTGCTGATAGAAAGAAGATGCAGCCATTCCACACGCTAGCAGTCCAGATCCAGCCAAGGCAAAGACAATGATTTTGCGGGCTTGGGGACTATGTTGTTGCTCAACAAAGCGGTGCGTGAATCGCTCAGCAGATTGTTTCAATCCGCCAACGGCTGTAGCGCTATGTTGACTGGTATCCGAGGCGAACCGCTTTAAGCCATTTTTTATGTTGGATGCTTTCTGAGTGCGTTGACGCCGACGTTGTTCTTTAGCAGCTTTTTGATGACGTTCGGCTTCTTCCTGCTCACGCTGGCGCTGTTCAAACAGTTGTTCGGCTTCTTCCCGTTGACGCTGTTCTTCAGCTGCTTTTTGCAATTGCAGTTGACGTTCAGTTTCTTCGCGCTGGCGCTGTTCTTCAGCCGCTTTTTGCAGTTGTAATCGTTCGGTTTCTTCGCGCTGACGTTGTTCGCGTTGCAGCCGTTCGGTTTCTTCGCGTTGACGCTGTTCTTCAGCTGCTTTTTGCAGTTGTAATCGTTCGGTTTCTTCGCGCTGATGTTGTTTGAGTTGTAGCCGTTTCGCTTCTTCCTGCTCACGCTGGCGCTGTTCTTCAGCTGCTTTTTGAAGTCGAAGTCGTTCAGCTTCTTCCTGCTCACGCAGCCGCTGCTGTTCAAGTTGCAAACGTTGACGTTCGGCTTCTTCCCGTTGATGCTGTTCTTTAGCCGCTTTTTGCAGTTGTAATCGTTCAGCTTCTTCCTGTTCGTGCAGACGCTGTTGTTCGAGTCGAAGTCGTTCAGTTTCTTCACGCTGGCGCTGTTCTTCAGCTGCTTTTTGCAATTGCAGTTGACGTTCAGCTTCTTCCTGCTCGCGTAGACGCTGTTGTTCGAGCTTTAGTCGTTCAGCTTCTTCCTGTTCGCGCTGGCGCTGTTCTTCAGCCGCTTTTTGAAGTCGGAGTCGTTTGGTTTCTTCGCGTTGATGCTGTTCAAATCGGAGTCGTTCAGCTTCTTGTTGCTCACGCAGACGCTGTTGTTCAAGTTGTAGTCGTTCAGTTTCTTCGCGTTGACGTTGTTCTTCAGCCGCTCTTTGCAATTGCAGTTGACGTTCAGCTTCTTGTTGCTCACACAGACGCTGTTGTTCAAGTTGTAGTCGTTCAGTTTCTTCGCGCTGACGTTGTTCTTCAGCCGCTCTTTGCAATTGCAGACGGCGTTCAGTTTCTTGACGCTGTTGTTCGAGTTTTAATCGTTCAGCTTCTTCCTGCTCGCGCAGACGCTGTTGTTCAAGTTGCAAACGCTGGCGCTCGGCTTCTTCACGTTGACGTTGTTCTTCAGCCGCTCTTTGCAACTGCAGTTGACGTTCGGCTTCTTCGCGTTGATGCTGTTCAAGTCGAAGTCTTTCGGCTTCTTCCCGTTCGCGTTGACGTTGTTGTTCAACCGCTTTTTGCAATTGCAGTTGACGTTCGGTTTCTTCGCGCTGACGTTGCTCAAGTGGACTATCTACCGAATTCCGCGATGAGGGTGTGAGCTTGTCAGAAATTGAAGCGCTAGGCTCTTGCACTACAGGCGCTGCGATCGCTTGGATCAAACTTTGGGGAAGCGGAGACTCAACAATGTCTGGCTGAAAGGGCTTGATCGAATCTTGTGTTATCAGCTTGAGTTGATTATTTGATGCAGCGTTAGATCCGCCCTCAGCTGTAGGTGCTGACCTTTCTGCTAACGCAACTCCTAAAATTGTCTTTTCACTACTTTTAACAACTCTTTTAGGCTTCTGCAATGTGTATTCGAGCTGTTGATCTTCCCAATCTTGTTTATGCTGATTAACGAATCGTATTTTTTGATTTCGTTGGTTGACGTATTGCAGCGTGTGGTTATAGACATAATCGCACAATCCATCAGTGTCAATTATGCCTTGAGCATTAGCCGCTTCTCCCTGTAAGCCTTGTACTAGATAATGGGTGAATACGCCATGTCCTAGTTCTGGGAATTTCCAGGATTGTTGAGAATTATCGCACGATAGAAGCGCATCGAATCCTGGATGTTGAGCAGCGCGTTGGCGGAGGATTTCAATCAGTTGTGCGGTCGAATCGTCTAACCGATCTAACATCTGATGGTTTGAGCCATCGTGTCTCACGTTGTCGCTGTGACATGTATCAAGCCAAACGACTTGTTGTTTGGCTTTGCAGTTGCCGAGCGCCCCTAAAAGAGCGATCGCGCTCATTCCTGTTTTTAGCAACGCATCTTTTTGAGTATCGGCGAGACAAAAAACGGCTTGCTGCAATCGCGGCTCTAATGCGCCGTGCCCACAGAAATAAAACAAAACCGTGTCTTGAGTTTGAGCATATTCCGCGATTTCCTGAAGGCTCTCACGCACAGCACTTAGCGTTGGTGCCCGAGACGCCAGATCATGGTGAATGGCGATCGTACGTTCTGGAAAACTCCGAGTGGCTTGGGTGAGTGCGTAGGCCAAGCTTTGACAGTCGATCGCGGCATAGGGTAACGAGGGGAGCCGAGGATCGTCATAGTGATGGACGCTCACCAGGAGTATCCAAAGTTTGGCTTGTCCACCTTTGAGCGCGCTTAGCGCAGAGCGCAACTCCGAAGGAATCTCAGAACGACTAGGGGTGCGAGGCATGGCTAAGAGTGATGGGTCGTGGAACTGCTGAGCGCATTCCCAGTGTATTGTGTTACAGCTATATCTACCTTTGATCAGGACATTATGCGCCTGTAGCCATTGGTTTTTCAACCGTTAATTCCGTATCTTTACAGTTGTGACACAGTTGTGACATCAATAGCTAAAGTCCACATGAGGGGCTAAAGTCCAGATGAGGAAGAACACGATGCAGGAAAGGCAAGCTTTGCGGATGCAGTCCGTGCAATTGCCGATGATTCCGATTGTCGGCGAACTGATTCGTCAGCATGAGGGGACAATTTCTCTTGGTCAAGGCGTTGTGGGCTACCCACCGCCCCCTCAAGCGATCGCGCAAATCAGCGAGTTTCTGAGTCAGCCCAACAATCACAAATATCAAGCGGTAGAAGGAATTGCCGCCCTGCGATCGCGGATTGCCCAAAAGCTCCAGGCCGAAAATGGCATGGATGTTTCTGCAAGTCAAATTGTCGTCACTGCAGGCAGCAATATGGGCTTTCTGAATGCGATTCTGGCGATTACCGATCCAGGTGACGAAGTGATTTTGCAGGCTCCCTATTATTTCAATCATGAAATGGCAATCACGATCGCAAGTTGTCAGGCGATCATTGTTCCAACAGATGAAAATTATCAACTGGACTGCGATCGCATCCGGGCAGCAATCACCGAGAAGACGCGAGCGATCGTCACGGTTTCGCCCAACAATCCAACAGGTGTTGTCTATCCAGAAATCGATCTGCGGGCTGTGAATCAACTATGCCAACAGCACGGTCTTTATCACATCAGCGACGAAGCTTACGAATACTTTACCTATGGCGTGCCTCACTTTTCGCCCGGATCGATTAGCGCCGAGCGCAACTCCAAAGGGACTGCGGCAGGTCGTGATCACACGATTTCTCTGTTTAGCCTTTCCAAAGCCTACGGATTTGCAAGCTGGCGCATTGGCTACATGGTCGTTCCGGCCAATCTGCTGGAATCGCTGCAAAAAATTCAGGATACGAATGTGATTTGTCCTGCGGTAGTGTCTCAATATGCCGCGATCGGCGCGTTAGACGCTGGAAAAGCCTACTGTCAAAAACAGATTGCCGCGATCGCAGAAGTGAGAGAACTCGTGTTGCACGAACTCAGTTCTATCTCTCACCTCTGCACTGTTCCGCCTGCGAATGGCGCATTTTATTTTTTGCTCAATGTTCACACGGATCAAACCTCAATGGAGGTGGTAGAACGGCTGATTCGTGAGTATCGCGTCGCGGTGCTACCAGGATCGACGTTTGGGTTAGAGACAGGTTGTTATTTGCGAGTGGCGTATGGTGCGTTGGATCGAGAAACTGCGATCGCGGGCATCGGACGATTAATTAACGGATTGAAACATATTTAGACGATCGCAAATTTGACACCTGTCCTATTTGGCAACGGATTTGATGGCGGATTGGATAACAATTGGATAACAGATGTGACGGACGAAATCAGTCTATCCGCTACATCTGTTACCCAATCCGCTGCCACCAGATTATCGATGCAAGATCCAGTAGAACAGCCCACCCAGACACGCCGCGATCGGGAGGGTCAAAATCCAGGACAGCAGAATTTGAGAAAATACCTTAGCATTGGCTTTTCGAGAAATGACGCCAACCCCAAAAATTGAGCCAACCGATACGTGAGTCGTTGAAACAGGCAATCCAAATTGACTCGCCGCAATCACTAGAAAGCCAGTGACCAAATTTGCTGAGAACCCTTGACCAGAATTCATTTCAGTGATTTTCTTACTCATCGTTTCAGCCACTCGACGAGCGTTGAGCAAGCCGCCTAACGCCATCGCCAGCGCGATCGCAAGCGAGCCGCCTTGCAGTGAAATGGCCTGAATGGTCAATAGTAACGGCACAATTTTTGGGGTATCGTTCAGTCCTCTGGCAAAGCCAACAATTCCGGCACTGAGAAAATGACCTGCATCCACTAACCTCTGACTAGAAATTCCGGCAAAGGCTCCGGTATAGCGTTGCTGACAGTTTTCGACCGAATCGATTGAAACGACGGAAGATTGCATTAGAGCGGGTGCGCCTACCGGCACTACTGATGCTGTTTCGCCAACACAAATACAGCTTTCTTTACCAATGCCTAGCTGTTTTCGGGCGTAGTGAAGGATGCCATACACTCCAATTGCCAACAGAATGGCGATTATAGGGCTTAACAGTAAAGGTAGCAAGAAAGACTTCTGTAATGCGGCAAAATTAACTTGAGTTCCGATTGCTAGTAATCCTGCACCGACCAACGCTCCGGTTAATCCATGAGTTGTTGAAATTGGAAATCCTAAGATTGTCGCCAGAATGACGGTTAGCCCTGTGGCAATTGCAACGGCAAGGTGAAAATCGGTTGCGTTCGCGATCGCATCAGGCACAAGCCCTTTGCCTGAGAAACTTTTGACCAGAGCAGAGGCCAGGAAGACAGAGCAGAGCGATCCTGCAAATGTAGTGATGGTGGCCCATGCGATCGCGGTTTTGTAATTTGTTGTTTGACTGCCAAATAGGGTAGCTACGCCTTTGAAGTTGTCGTTCGCACCGTTGGAGTAGGCGAGGAACAGAGTTGCCAAAAAGAGGAGGACAAGATACACCAAAATTAGGTCTCCTTGGTTCAGAGATTAATGCTCAAAGATTAACGTTTGGTTATGCTGCTTTCAACGCTCAATGTTGCGGCTGTCGAAAGCACTAACCTTTCATCATCCTGGGTTGAATGCAATAATTTCTAAACGATAACCTTTTCTTAACTTTGCTCTCTCATTTCATTGTTTAAGAGCTTTTCCGTATACTCTCAACATTCAGTAGGGGCTAACGATAATAAGGATTAGAAACTGTGCAAAACGATTGCTTAAAGATAAGCTCTTCAAGCAGTCGTTTTATTAGCAATGCGATTAGCGCATAGCGCAACTTCGTAGAAATCGCAAATGCGACTAGCAACAGCTTTCTACATCGCAGCAAGCACTACCCTCATTCGTAACTGTGACGTGATAATCTAACCCTTTTGTCTCCTGAGCGGGTCGAATGATGTTACGTGAACAATCGAATATAGGTGCAGACTCCAACGGAATGGTTTCGTAAGGTTCAACCGGAATCACATCACCATAATAAGCACCACTTGAGCTTGTGTAAATCCCAAAGGTCTTCTCACAAACTGCCATTCGTTCGCCTCGATAAAGCGTATGCCCGTCATCATCCTGAACCGCCTTCCAAGGCCCTTTATAAATCACCGCTTGATTGCGATCGCGACACTCTCCTTCTTTCCCCTTAAACGCGCGAACCGTGAGAGAACGAAATTCAATACCGTCTACGACTTGCCAAGGTTCTGTTTGGCGACTCAAAATCTCGATGCCATAAAATCCGGCTTGCTCAAACATTTCGAGAAATTCGTTCTCGCGAAATGCGCCAGAAATGCAGCCACTCCATAAGTCAGGATCATTGAGAATTTCGGAAGTCGGATCTTCATCGCACACAATGTCAGAAATTACGGCTCGCCCGCCCCGCTTTAACACACGAAAGATCTCTTGGAACAACTGTTTTTTATCGTGAGGACGAACAAGATTCAAAACGCAGTTGGAAACGACAACATCAACGCTATCACTAGCAATGAGAGGCTGATCGCGGCGTAAGCGATCGCACTCTGATTCTAGCTCTGCCATCCCAGCAACGGTTGTAACCGGATGCTGCTCTAGCCAAGCTTGGACTGAATCGAGGCTGAGAGCTAAGTCTTGAATCTTACCTTTGACAAACTCAACATTGCGGTAGCCCAATTTCTCGCTCATCTCGCTTAGATAGCTGCGAGACAACCCTAGCATTTCATCATTAAAGTCAACCCCAATGACTCGTCCTGCCGCCCCAACTTTTTGAGCCATGATGTAGCAATTCTTTCCTGCGCCTGATCCTAGATCGACAACCGTCTCTCCTGCATTCACATAGCGCGTCGGATCGCCGCAACCATAGTCTTTCTCAATGATTTCCTGGGGTAACGCCTCTAAATAGCGACTATCATAGCCATCTGTCGGACAGCACAACGCGGCTTGAGGCTGCTGCGCTCCTGCTTCGTAGCGTTGCAATACAGCTTGCTCAATATCATAAGTGATGTTAGAGGAATCTGTCGGTTGAGAAAGTGCAGTTTCAGTCATAACAGTGTCTCGATTACCACTTCATGTTACACAAGACAATACATTTGCCGCATCGCTCTGGATTTAAGTCTACCGAGAGCCACCGCAGAAAAGCTGAAAACTTGCTAAAAATAGTATGAAATCTCAACCTATTTCTTTCGCGTTGATTTCTGTACTTGAGTTTGACTAATTGAACATCACTCTAACAATGGATGTACTGTTGTAGTTCCCATTGTGTCACTTCTGTGTGATAGTCACTACATTCTTTGTACTTAAAGTCTAGAAAGGTTTTTGAGCCTTGCTCACCCAAGGTTTTTATCAATAAGGTATCTTGCTCTAGACAACGCAATGCTTCGATCAGTGTTGTTGGCAGCGTTTGTAGAGTAGGAAATTCTGAGCCGCGAACAAACATATTTTCGTCAATGCGATCGCCCGTCGTCAAGTGCTCAGTTATCCCTTCGAGTCCTGCCGCTAGAATTCCCGCTTGCGCTAAATAGAGATTGGTTGAACCATCGGCGAGGCGAAGCTCAAACCGTCCCCCTTCTGGAATTCGTAGCATGTGAGTGCGATTGTTGCCACCAAACGAAATGTATCGCGGGCTCCATGTGCTGCCGGATGAGGTCATCGCTGCGCCTAACCGACGATAGGAATTGACGGTCGGATTGCAGAGCGCTGTCAGGCCCCGTGCGTGAGCCATCACCCCTGCCATAAATTCGTAGCCAAGTGGAGCCACGCCTAATTCATCCCGCGCATCTTCAAACACGTTTGACTCACCGTTCCAGAGGCTCATGTGCAGGTGAGCGCCATTTCCTGTGAGATGACTAAATGGCTTGGGCATAAAGGTTGCAGTCAATCCTTGCTGTTCTGCCAATGTCTTCACCATGTATTTGAAAAAGACGTGCCGATCGGCAGTAGTGAGCGCGTCGCTGTACGTCCAGTTAATCTCAAACTGTCCGTTGGCATCTTCGTGATCGCACTGGTAAGGCTCCCAGCCCAACGCTTCCATATAGCGCACCAGTGTGGAAATCAGATCAAATTGGCGCATCAGGTTGAGTTGGTCATAGCACGGGCGAGCCGCGTCATCGAGCGGATCGGCAATGCGGTAGCCCTTCTCCGCTTGCTTTAGCAGCATGAATTCGGCTTCGACTCCGGTTTTATAGTCATAGCCGAGTGTTGCAGCGCGATCGCACACTTGTTTCAAAATGATTCGTGGTGCGGCGGCAAAGGGTTCACCATCGAGGTACAGATCACTGGCAACCCAACCGACGTTAGGTTGCCACGGCAGCACGATCAGCGAACTTGCGTCAGGAATCGCTGCGATATCGTGAGCGTCGGGACCTAAGCCCAAGTTACACGCAAAGGGCGCAAAACAGGCACCCGCCGATTCAACCGCAGAAACTTTGGCAGCAGGAACGAGCTTAGCGCGAGTTCCTCCCAGCAAATCTGTAAACGAGACTAGAAAGAAATCTAACTTATGCGCTTTAGCAAGGTCTGTCAGCGTTTGAGTTCTGGGTGCAGTTCCAACCATCGTCACATCTCCGGCGATTCCTGCATCCAGTAAATCAAGCGCATTTAGATTAATTTGTAGTGAATGCTACTAATGTGATTGAGATTGTATTGAGTTTTACGACTGGCAATTTATGCAGCTTGGCAAAGCCGTTATCTCTGAAGTTGCGCTTGGCGATCATTGTGGCGATTCGCTCAAGAGCATCACAACGGTTACCAGATCCATTGTGCGTAATCTCATGTGCGTAATCTCAGTTGACAGAGGATTTGATAGCAGATGTAACAGATGAGAATTGCTTCTATGGATGAATCCGCTACGCCCATTATCAAATTGGCTACCGACTTGGTTTAAAACGCAAACACCGTTCTCAGCACTCCAATCACCACATCACTGTTGTCTTCATTGAAGTCTGGGTTAGTAATCCAAATTACTCCTGGCGTAACGGCAATGTTGTCATTTAAGCGATAGCGATAAAAGGCTTCTAAGTGAAATGAAGGGTCGCGATCGCGCACTCCTAAATTGCTGCCCGCTAACTTTGGCTCTTGCCCTACCAACAGACCGCCTAAGTTTCCTTCCTTAAACAAATCAGGAAACGCTAACGTAACCGCCCAATTCCACACGTCCCCTTTGCCTCTGTTGACGTAGCGATGATTGGCGTAACCAACCCATCCCCCTAACGCAAACTTTGGTGAGAGTTGAAACGTACCAGAAACTCCGTAAGCGTTAATGCCAACCGCTGTTCCAAAGTTACTATTTGCCAAGTTGCTTCCCGCCGCACTCAAGTTGAATGGGTCGTCAGGCTGCAAATCGCTGGCAAACGGTGCATACGCATTAATGTAGGTAAAGCCAATTCGCGACGTTTGACTCAGGTTCACAATGAGTTGGGCTAAGGCTCCATACTGACCATTAAACAACCCGTTCTTATCGCTGGGATTAAATGCATTTGGAACTAGATATCCTAAGTTCACTTCTGCCGCGTCGCCAAATCGGTGTCGCAGACCAAATCCTGTACCCCCAGAGTAGTTATAAATTGGGTTACGCAACCCAAATAGCGACACTGCACCGCCATCAAAATAGGGGTTGAGTTGCGAAGACGCATCTAGATCAACAAATCCGTTTCCGGTTCCAGCGAGATAGCCATCGGTGTTGCTGCCGATCGGGAAGCGGTAGCGCAGTAAAGCAAGCCCGACTGTACCGCCGCTATCGCCATCAAATTCGACCCGCCCCTGGTTAGTGCCCAAAACGCCCAAACCGCGAACTCCTGTCGGGCTGGTTGCATCTGGCGTTGTGTTACCAAGCGGGACGACGTTGTTTGCCTGTAAGCGAGTGGTGAGCAAGTCGCGCCCATTGAAGCTGGTGTTGAGGTTCAAGCGCACCCGGTAGCTCAGCGTCGGATTCCGGAGCGCTTCTTGTCCGTTGGCATTGTCGCCCGCAAGGACACTAATTGCACCAAAAATAGCCTCGCCTTGTAGCTTGGTTGTCGTGGAGAATTGTTGCCGTTCTACTGTAGCGCTTCGAGCTTCGAGGGCACCTACTCGACCTCGCAATGTGGCGAGTTCAGCCGCAAATTCTTCTTGCAGCCTTTGCAAGCTTGCCAAATCTTCTTGTTTGACCAGATTTGCAGTAGATGCTGCAATCAATTCATTCACGCGATCTAAACAGGCATTTAACCCCGCCGCAAATTCGTAGCGGGTCAAAGCGCGATCGCCACGATACGTCCGATCAGGATATCCGGCGATACACCCATACCGCTCAACAAGAGATTGAAGCGCTTGAAATGCCCAATCCGTGGGTTGCACATCCGATAGTTGCGATACCGAAGTGACTTGATCCAGTTCCGGCTGATCTTGGCTCTGAGGTGCGGCGGGAATAATGTCGTTTGAGATATTATTTGAGATCTTGTTTGAGGTTTGCTGAGCGATCAGTTGCGGAGACGGAGAGGTGGAGAGATGGGGAGCGGCTTCAAACACTTGCGGCGCGGTTTGTTCAGGTTGAGGCGAAGCGCTTAGAGCTGGAGACACTAGAAAGCAGCTCGTTGCTAGGGCAACGAGAGAGGCAAATGAATCGTGTTTTGACATTGTTTTTATAGATTGAGAATTGATTTTTTATAGTTTTTGAGAACCGCAAAGTAAGTTTGTGAACTCAGAAAACGGCGGCTCCAGATCTCCGATTTCTTCAAGAAATCAGAGATTTTTGCACAATTCTCAGCGATTCGTAGAGTTCATCGAGACGAACGGCGGCGGAGTCTATCGATCGTTACGGCGATGATAATCACTAAACCTTTGACAACCAACTGCCAGAAATAAGACATGTTGAGCAGAGTCAAGCCATTGTTGAGAACGGCAATGATTAACGCACCGAGCAACGTTCCCGGAATCGTGCCGATGCCACCCGTGAAGCTTGTGCCGCCCAAGATGACAGCCGCGATCGCGTCCAATTCATAGCCGTTTCCTAACTGCCCAGTGGCACTATAGAGACGGCTCGAACTCATGACGCCTGCTAACCCTGCCAGCAATCCGCTCACTCCGTAAACGAATAGGAGGACGCGATTCACTTTAATACCCGTTAGACGCGCTGCGCGCTGATTACCGCCCACAGCATAAATTTGCACGCCCAATACCGTCCGCCGTAGGATAAACCAACTCGCCAGCACCGTTAAGAGCGCAATCACAACCAGCCAGGGGAAAGGGCCTAAGTAGCTATTGCCGATCCAGGCAAAATTGAGATCCCGATTTAGCACCGTTGTGCCGTTAGCAACCAGATAAGCAACCCCGCGCAGGGCCGTGAGTGCGCCCAGCGTCACGATAAACGGCGGTAAATCTACAAACGCGATTAGCACGCCGTTGAGCAACCCTAACAGTAATCCCGTCAGCAGCGCTGCCAGCACCGCCGCCCATCCTAACCCTGGCACGAGCGAAGTCAAGACGCCCACGACAGCAGACACGCCCAAAATCGAGCCAACCGATAGATCAATGCCTCCTGTCAGAATTACGAATGTCATGCCAGTTGCCAGCACGATGTTGATCGAGGCTTGCCGTAAAATGTTGACCACGTTTCCTGCGGTAGGAAAGTTGGGGGTCAGCACCGAAAACAGGATGCAGATTAAGATGAGAATCGGCAAGATTCCGAGTACCTGAATCCAGTTGTTCGCAGTTTTGCGCCGACCTGGCGCACCGCGTGACCCATCCTTTAACGGTCGTAGTTCAGTTTGACTCATGATGCAGTAACCTCCGATGCGCCAGTGGCGTAAGCCATAATGTTTTCTTGAGTAATGGATTGACGAGTCGAGCCGCCAAGTTCGCCAACAAGCTGTCCTTCTCGCATCACCAGGACGCGATCGCTTAATCCCACAACTTCTGGCAGTTCGCTCGACACCATCAGAACGGCAACGCCTTGTTTTGCTAGGTCGCTAATAATCCGGTAGATCTCGCTCTTTGCCCCAATGTCTACGCCCCGCGTGGGCTCGTCGAGTAGCAAGACTCTCGGCTTAATGGCCAGCCAGCGTGCTAGCAGCAATTTCTGCTGATTGCCGCCCGACAGATCCATGGCGCGAATTTCTAGGTTTGCGAGTCGGATATTGAAGTCTTGAACGGCATTTTTCGCAATTTTGCCGACCGACCCCCAATTAATCACGCCTGCTTTAGCGTCCTGCTTCAGCATATTGAGGATGATGTTTTTGCCAGAACTCATTTCTAAGAACAACCCTTGGTCTTTGCGATCTTCTGGGACGTAGCCGATGCCTGCCGCGATCGCATCTCCAGGGGAGCGAATGTTCAGCTTTTGACCGTTGAGAAACACTTCGCCGCTGGCTTTTGGGTCAGCCCCAAAAATCAGCCGCGATAGCTCTGTGCGTCCTGCGCCGACGAGTCCCGCCAGCCCGACAATTTCGCCAGCTCGCAGCACTAGATTAGTGGGTTGCACCTTACGACCATCGCTGATGTTGCGAACGTCTAGTACGATCTCACCGGGAGTCGTTTGTCGCTGATGTTCGTAGAAATCTTGCATTGGGCGACCGACCATCATTTGCACAAGCCGCTCTGGTGAAATTTCATGCCGATCGAGACTACCAATGTACTGACCGTCTCGTAGCACGCTGACTCGATTTGCTAGCGCATACACTTCTTCCATTCGGTGGCTGATGTAGATGATCGCAATACCATCACTTCGTAGCTTGTGAATCACCTCGAACAACCGCTCAGTCTCGCGATCGGACAGTGCCGCTGTTGGTTCATCCATCACCAAAATGCGGCTGTTATCTTTCAACGCCCGGGCGATTTCGACCTGCTGTTGTTCTGCGATCGACAAGCTAGAAACCACATCATCGGGGGCAAAACTTGCTCCTAAGCTTTGCAGCACCCGTGCCGCTTCTCGCCGCATTCCTTCACGATTCAAAAGCTGTCCTTGCCGCAACTCACTGCCCATAAACATATTTTCAGCAACGGTGAGATTAGGCGCGACATTGAGTTCTTGATAGATCAGATTAATGCCTGCTCGTCTTGCGGTGCCTGGATCGGTAATAGTGAGCGGTTGCCCGTTGATCCAAATCTCGCCTTCATCTGCAATGTAGGCTCCAGCTAAGATTTTCATCAACGTGCTTTTACCTGCCCCGTTCTCGCCCATTAGCGCATGAACTTCGCCTGGATAAATCGTAAGATTGACGTTTTGCAGCGCAGGCACGCCACTAAATCGTTTGGTGATGCCCCGCATTTCTAACACTGGCGTCGCGATCGGGGCGTTGAGTGGCAACGGTTGTTGATTGGTTGTCATGAGCCATTCCTGAAATAGAGGTTACTGCCAGGCTTTGTACTGGCTAACGTTGTCGCGGGTGATGAGCTTGACGGGAATCTGAATGTCGGGGTTGGCCGGTGGCTTGCCATACAAAATGTCGTTGCCGACCTGAACCGCTTTTTGCGTCATGCCCAACGGGTCTTGAGCCGCCGTGGCGACAAACAAACTAGATTTGTCCTCGATCGCGGACTTTGCCTCGGGTGCGCCATCAACGCCGACAATAAAAAAATCACTGCGCTTGGCTTGTCTAGCCGCGAGTTCTGCCCCAACGCCGCTGGGGTCATTAATGGCAAAGACTGCATCGATTTTGGGAAACGATGTGAGTAAGTCGCTCATGACTCTCAATCCGCCATCCCGGCTGCCTTCAGCGTTCTGGTCTTTTGAGAGGATTTTGATATTGGGATATTTAGCGAATACCTGTTCACAGCCATCGACGCGATCGAACACCGACTGCACGGGTGGACCATTCACAATCACTACATTCCCTGTGCCCTTAAGTCGATCGGCAATGTATTGGCAACTCACCTGTCCCGCTTGCAGATTATTAGAGGTGACGGTGGCATCCACTCCCCCGCCTGCGCCCGTGTCAACGGCGATGACGACAATTCCAGCTTGTTTGGCTTTCTCAACGGCAGGCGTAATGCCTTTACTATCTCCCGCGTTGAGAAGAATCAGGTCGGTGTTAGCTGCAATAAAATTCTCGATTTGGTTGAATTGTTGATTCAGGTCGTACCCGCTCGAAACCACCGTCGTACGAACATTCTCGCCACCGAGTTTTTTGGCTTCTGCCTCTGCACCGCGTCCCATCAACACAAAGAAAGGATTGCTGAGATCACCAACAGTGACAGCAACCGATTTCAGCTTGTTATTTGGGTCTCCCTGGTTTGCCTGATTGGTGGGTGTGCAACTGACTAGAATGCCGCCGACAAGACTCAAAATGCTCGTCGCAATAGCGCTGTGGCGAAGCGCTCTGCGAGTTGCTAATGTATTTACGTCCATTTTTCTCCAACAACTCACTTCCAATCATTCACTGGATGAGAGTCAGCAGAATCTGCATTGCGATCAAACATTGAACCAGATCTACATTACGTAAATCCGACTCATGACACTACCAGTATTTGCAGTTTCAACATTTTGTAAACTGGTTTTATCAATGTAACTAGCAATACTAGTTACATTGATAAATTAGATGTTTGAACAGGCACAATTATAAATTTATGCCAATGCAAAAATCTTATTATTGAATTATGTTTAGATAATGTTTGAACTTGCAAAAAACAGCTTGTAGTGAAAGCCCTTAATAATGAAGTGTGATATATTTCGCAACACTGTATTCTGCACACTCTCTATAGCAATTATGGTGCGGCTTGTCAGAGATCCATCACATCTATCCTAATGGTTATATCTTAAGACGTAGCTTTAACGACGTATCGCTGAAAGCCTCTCTGTCAGATAGTTTACACGTTTACTTCAGCAAACAGAAATCGCCAGAATTAACAAAAAGTAATTATTTTTCATCGTCTAGGGTAAATTCTGCGTGATTGGATTGAAGCGATCGCGAGATCACAACTCCTCACGACGACTCAACGTAGTAAATGATCGCTAAAAATCGAATGGGTAACTGAATCAGGTTTTCAGGGCCGTGGGGCACATCTCCCCGAAACGTGAGCGCATCGCCTGGCTCTAGTAAATAGGTATGCTGACCATGGCGATATTCAAGTTTGCCATCCAGCATGTAGATAAACTCAATTCCAGAATGCTCGAAGGTGGGAAAGACCTCTGAGGCATCGTCCATCGTAATGAGGAACGGCTCAAATAGCCGCCTCTGCCCTTGTTCGTAAGCGAGTAAATGATAGGTGTGTCCGCATTTAGTTCCGCGTCGAACGACCTCCATTCCAGCTCCATCTTTGACATGTTGCGCTCCGCCTACTGGCATGTTGTAGTTGCGAAACAGCGTCGAGAGAGACACCCCAAATGCGCCAGCAAGTTTTGTTACGGTTTCTAAACTCGTTGACGTTTGAGCATTTTCAATTTTTGATAACATGCCGCGAGAAATTCCGATCTGTTCGGCAACATCTGCGATCGTTAATCCATGTTTCTGGCGGAGTTCTCGAATGGTTGTGCCTAAATATCGGGCTAACGAATCGTCAACGAGGTTAGTTTTTGTTGTAGCTTCCGTCATAATTACCCCTTAATCGCCGCTTGCCACATTCATTATGATGTGGATTGAAGCGAAACATTATTGACATATATGAAACTTTGATGCACGATAGTTCAACAAAGTTTCCTTTTGGGAATTTTTTAGCCTATGCCGTTTCGTCTATTAAAATTTGCTCTGTCCAAAGAGCATCCTGAACCTCGGATGTTTCAGAGCCGCGATCGCTTAAAGTCGAGTTACGATGCGGTGATCATTGGCGGTGGTGGTCACGGATTGGCTGCCGCATACTACTTATCACGCGATTACGACATGTCTAACATCGCTGTGATCGAAAAAGGCTACATCGGAAGTGGCAACACTGGACGCAACACGACGATTATTCGATCGAACTATCTCACACCAGAAGGTGTGAAATTCTATGACGAATCGGTTCGGCTGTGGCAAGACCTGTCTCAAGATTTTGACTTAAATTTATTTTATTCAACCCGCGGCCATTTCACGCTGGCACACACCGATTCAGCGCTCCGAACCATGCGCTGGAGAGCGGAAGTCAACAAGCATTTTGGTATTGATAGCGAAGTGGTCAGTCCTGACGACATCCAAAGTGCATGTCCTCCTATGAATCTCGCCTGCGGAGGTCATGCTCCCGTTTTGGGTGCGCTCTATCATGCGCCTGGAAGTATTGCCCGCCATGATGCGGTGGCTTGGGGCTACGGGCGCGGAGCCGATCAGCGTGGGGTCGAAATCCATCAACAAACCGAGGTATTAGGAATTACAGTCCAATCGGGTCGTGTGACGGGAGTAGACACCAATCGAGGGCACGTTTCAACGCCAAAGGTACTTTGTGCCGTTGCTGGATTCACGCCTCGAATTTTAGACATGGTGGGACTGCGATCGCCGCTCTACATTCACCCACTCCAAGCCCTTGTGAGTGAACCAATGAAACCCTGGCTTGATCCGATCATCGTGTCGGGAAGTCTGCATGTCTATGTGAGCCAAACGGCACGAGGAGAACTGGTGATGGGCGCTTCGCTTGATCCGTATGAACTGCATTCAACCCGATCGACGTTCGATTTTGCGGAAGGGTTAGCGGCTCATATGTTGGAGCTATTTCCCTTTCTATCGCATGTCAAAATTGTGCGGCAATGGGCGGGGCTTGCTGACATGACGCCTGACTTCGCGCCGATTATGGGCAAAACTCCAATTGAGGGGTTCTATCTCGATTCGGGATGGGGAACCTGGGGCTTTAAAGCGACTCCGGTTGCGGGAAAAACAATGGCGCATACTGTTGCGTGCGATCGCAATCATGACCTGATTCAAGAGTTCTCGCTGTCTCGATTCAAAGACTATCAATTAGTTGGTGAAAAAGGCGCAGCGTCAGTCGGACATTAATCTCAGTGGGGTATTAACTAATGAAACTCATCACCTGTCCGATTAATGGAACTCGACCCGTTTCAGAATTTGTGTATGGCGGAGAATTGCGGCTAATCTCTGACCCGCAAGCGTTAGATGATCAGACTTGGGCGGAGCAGGTCTTCTATCGCAATGGCGCACCGGGAATTAAAAAAGAATGGTGGTGTCATGTGCCAAGCAATACGTGGTTTATTGCAGAACGAAACACGGCAACAGATGAAACGCTCAACACATATTTATATGGTGAGGAGGACAGCCGATGAATGAGATGCGATTGCTGCCTATTCCGGGTGAGTGGATCGATCGCCGTCAACTCATCGACTTTACGTTTGAGGGAAGGCGCGTTACGGGTTACGCCGGAGATACAATTAGTAGTGCGCTGTGGGCATCAGGATATCGCATCTTGGGGCGAAGCTTTAAATACCATCGTCCTCGTGGAATTTTGAGTTTTGCCAATCACGATACCAATACCTTAATGCAAAACGGACAAATGCTGAACGTTCGAGCAGATGTGCTTTCTATTCGTTCAGATATGGCCTTGACAGCAATCAATAGTATGGGAGATGTGAGGAGCGATCGCGCTCATGTTCTCGACTTTTTCTCTGCGTTTCTTCCGGTTGGCTTTTATTACAAGGCCTTTCACACCAAAAAACTCTTCCCGTTCTGGGAGAAGGTGATTCGCCGCATGACGGGACTTGGAACAGTAGACCCGTCTACTCCCCACATCCGCACCGCAAAGCGGTATGACTTTTGCGATGTGTTGGTCATTGGTGCTGGAATATCAGGACTCTCCGCCGCGCTCTCCGCGGCTCAAGCGGGGGTAGATGTCGTGATTGTCGATGAGAACCTACATCCGGGCGGGTCGGGACAGTATCAGCTTGGGGGCGAAATGGCTCAAGCGCAACACACGGCTAACTTAGTGAAATCTGTTCAGCAACATCCGCGCATTCGGCTCTACACCGAGACAGAAGCCGCCGGGTACTACGATGATCATTGGGTTCCATTGGTGGGGCGGAACTACCTTTCAAAAATGCGGGCAGAGTCGGTCATTGTGGCAACGGGCGTTTACGAACAGCCTGCTGTGTTTCGCAATAATGATCTTCCGGGAGTGATGTTAGCGTCGGCAGCACAACGGTTAATTTATCGCTACGGGGTTAAACCAATGAATCGCGCCGTTGTTTTAACTGCAAATAGCGATGGTTATCGGGCGGCGGTTGATTTGATCGCACAGGGTATAACTGTCGTTGCTGTTGTTGATTTACGCGAAAGTTATGTAGAAGATCAATGGACAAAGAAACTGTGCGATCGCGGTGTCAAAATTTTCCCAAATCACTGCATTTATGAAGCGAGCTCCAATCCAGCGAATGATGGAGTTAGTGCCGCGATCGTCTGTTCACTCAATAGTGGAAATCCTGAAACAGGCTTTGCTCAATTGATTAGCTGTGACGGAATTTTGATGAGTGTCGGTTGGGCCGCGGCTGCCAATCTGCTTTACCAAGCCAAAACCAAGATGCGCTTTGATGATCATGTGCAGCAATTCGTTCCGCACATCTTGCCGCCGGGAATTTTTGCCTGTGGTCGCGTTAATGGAATTTTTCATATTGAGCAAAAGCGCTGTGATGGTCAGCGTGCAGGGTTAGAAGCGGCTGCTTATTTAGGCAAGAGCGACTTAACGAAAATTGCAGTGTTGCCCGAAGCCGAGTCTCCCTCTCATCCATTTCCAATTGTGGCGCATCCAAAGGGTAAAAATTTTGTTGATTTCGATGAAGACTTGCAGCTAAAAGACTTTTACAACGCGGCGCAAGAAGGATTTGACAACATTGAATTATTAAAGCGGTATACGACAGTTGGAATGGGAGCGAGTCAAGGCAAACATTCTAATATGAATGCGTTGAGAATCCTTGCGAGAATCACGAATAAAACTCCAGAGCAAGTCGGGACAACCACCGCGCGACCGTTTTTTCACCCTGTGCCGATGTCTCACCTAGCAGGGCGAGGATTTACCCCAGAGCGGCGGACTCCGTTGCACAGCCGTCACGAAGCGTTAGGGGCAGAATTTATGCTGGCGGGTGCGTGGCGACGCCCAGAGTATTACAGGCAACGCGGCAAGAATCGCGAGGACTGCATTCGATTAGAGGTAGAAGCTGTTCGCAATGGAGTTGGAATTATTGATGTAGGCACGCTGGGCAAATTAGAAATTCGGGGTGCAGATGCCGCAGAATTTTTAGAGCGAGTTTACACGGGGCGATATACCTCGATGAAGATCGGCACAACCCGCTATGCCCTGATGCTCGATGAAACGGGCGTCATCGTCGATGATGGTGTGATTGCGCGGCTCTCGGCAGAGCATTTTTACTTCACGACAACTACATCCGGGGCGGCAACCGTGTATTGGGAGTTGTCGCGCCTCAATACGATGTGGAGATTAGACTGCGGAATTGTGAATCTAACGGGGGCGCGATCGTCAATCAATCTGGTTGGGTCTCATGCCCGAACGGTGTTGGCTAAACTCACTGATTTCGAGTTGTCTGAAGCTGCGTTTCCCTATCTTGCTGTGCGCGAGATGCGAATTGCAGGGATGCCTGCGATCGCAATGCGAGTCGGATTTGTCGGAGAGTGGGGGTACGAAATTCATGTCGCGGCTGACTCTGCTTTGGCATTGTGGGATGCATTGATGAATGCGGGTGCAGACTATAACATTCGTCCCTTTGGAGTGGAGGCTCAGCGAGTCCTCCGGTTGGAAAAGGGACATTTAATTGTGGGTCAGGACACGGACGGATTGACCACGCCAATGGAGGCTAATTTGGGTTGGGCAGTCAAGCTAGACAAACCCTTTTTCGTAGGTCAGCGAAGCCTGCAAATTATTGCTAAGCGAACGCCAAAGCATACGTTAGTCGGATTCGTATTAGAGAAGAATTTTAAGGGCACTCCACCTCAAGAATGTCATCTCATTATTGACAACAACGAAATCGCTGGACGAGTCACCAGTATTGCATTCAGTCCAACGCTTCAGTGTTATATCGGGTTAGCTTACATCAAACCAGGACTATCTGAGGTTGGAAATTCGTTTTCGATCCGAACAACAGATGGTACAAGCGTCATGGCAACCGTTAGTAAAACGCCATTTTACGATCCTGATAATGCACGTCAAAAGAAAATTGCAACAGTTCGTCGAGAGGTGGTGGTATGACAGGGTTTCGAGTCAGTCCAATTTGTGATGCAATGCGATTAGCGCAACGCGCAACTTCGGAGAAAATGGCAAAGCCAAGCTCCGAAGAATCGCTAATCGCAACAGAGCGAGAAATCAATCAAATGCGCTTTGCACAAGGCAATAGTTCAGGTCATTCAACCACTCTCGGAATCACTGACCTCTCGTTTTTAACGCGCTTCGGGGTCAAAGGAGCGGCAGCGGCAGCTTGGCTTCACGCTCAAAATCTCCCAATCCCGGACGCGCCTAATCGCTGGCTTCCGTTACGCGGAGGAGGCTTAATTGCACGGTTAGGATTTAATGAATTTCTAATTGAAGATAGCATTAACAGCTCGATTGCACCTCAATTAATAGAACTGAGTCAACATCCTCCCGCGAAGGTGTATCCCGTACTAAGACAAGATGCCGCGATCGCGCTGGGCGGATCGCTCATTCTCGATCTCTTGGCGCAAACCTGTAGCCTTCATTTTCGCGCCCTGAATCTCTCAGAATGTCCTGTGGTTCTGACCACAATGGTAGGTGTCAACGTGACGATTATTCCCGGCGAAATCTATCGCATCTGGTGTGATGGAACCTATGGAGTTTACCTATGGCAAACCTTGCTAAACATCATTGAAGAAATGCAGGGCGGAGCGGTTGAATTTGAGCAGCTATTACCCTTGTAACTCATTGTTTGTGATTAAGAACAAAAGCGAGAACAAAAGCAATGTGTGGAATTGTTGGATTGCTAGTTAAAGAACCGGAGCTACGAGAATCGCTCGGTGCACTGGTCGTTCCGATGCTGCTTGGCATGAGCGATCGCGGGCCTGATTCGGCTGGATTAGCTGTGTTTACAGAACTTTTAGAGAATTGCAATTCTACTGGAGTCGTGCCAAGCATTACTCGCAAGTACAGTCTCTACATCGGTCAACACCAAATTGATTGGACAGAATTTACTCACAACCTCCAACAGATTGGAAATGCCATCATCAAAGAAAATGGCAATCATGCGATCGTAGTCTCCGATTGTGAACCAAATCTGCTGAAGCAATGGATTAAGCAACACTATCCACAGTTGCACATCTTATCAACCGGACAAACGATTGACCTTTACAAAGATGCAGGCAACCCGGCAGAAATTATCGATCGCTACCAGTTTGGGTTGCTGACAGGAACTCATCTAGTTGGGCATACGCGCATGGCAACCGAATCTGCCGTCACGCCTGCTCACGCCCATCCGTTTACTGCCGGAGAAGACTTTTGTCTGGTTCACAACGGCGCACTTTCAAACCCCTACTCGATCCGCCGCCAATTAGAACCTCAAGGTATCCAGTTTGAAACCGATAATGATACCGAAGCCGCTTGTCGATTTCTAGAATGGCGAATGCGAGAAGGCGATGACTTAGAAACAGCACTGCAGACTGGATTTGAAGCACTCGATGGGTTTTACACCTTCTTGATCGGAACCAAAGATAAACTCGCTTTGGTGCGCGATGCCTTTGCCTGTAAGCCTGCGATCGTAGCCGAAACCGATGACTATGTTGCGATCTCATCGGAGTTCCGCTCTCTTGCCCATTTGCCTAACATCAAACACGCCAGAATCTATGAACCAGCTCCAGAGGAGATACATGTATGGATGGTTTAACTCGTAGTAATGATCTGACGTTCGATTTGGCCCAAATGCCTCTGCGCGACGTCAATCAGTTTTTGCACCACAACGTTGAGAGCGGACAGAAAATCACGATTCTCAATCCTGACGGCGCGCACAATATTGCAGTCGGGTTGGATGCACCAATTGACCTCGACATTGCAGGACATGCGGGCTACTACGCGGCTGGAATGAACAAGTTGGCAAACGTAACGATCGCCGGAAATGTGGGGCCTGGAGTTGCCGAAAACATGATGTCTGGGCGGGTTCACGTTCGGGGATTTGCGTCTGTAGCGGCGGGGGCTTCGGCTCATAGCGGACTGCTCGTGATTGATGGAGATGCTAGTTTGCGCTGCGGCATCTCGCTCAAAGGCGCAGATATTGTCGTGGGAGGTAATGTTGGCAGCTTTTCTGGATTTATGGCGCAAGCCGGGCGAATGGTCGTGTGTGGTAATGCTGGGGATGCATTAGGAGATTCGCTATACGAAGCGATTATTTATGTGCGGGGTGATATTAAATCACTGGGCGCAGATGCTCAACTCCAACCGATGACCGACACAGATTATTCAACGCTAGAAGAGTTACTAACGAAAGCAGAACTTACCTACAGTCCACAAGAATTTAAACGCATTGCTTCTGCAAAGCAACTTTATCACTGGAATGCTAACGCCCATCAAGAGTACTAACCTTTAGAAATTCTGACTATGGATCTCAACAATTCTTCCACTCCGCGATCGCTCTCTCGTGAAGCATCGTGGGGCTACGATCACCGCATGATCAACTACATCCAAAACGCTGCAAACCAAGGGCTATACGAAATTCGCGGACTCGGAGCCAAACGCCAACTTCCCCACTTTGACGATCTCGTATTTTTAGGCGCATCTCTGACGCGCTACCCGCTCGAAGGCTATCGCGAGAAATGTTCCACGAAAACAGTCTTAGGCACGCGCTATGCCAAAAAACCGATCGAACTTGACATTCCAATTACGATCGCCGGGATGAGTTTTGGCTCGCTCTCGGCTCATGTTAAAGATGCTCTCGGACGCGCGGCAACGGCAGCCGGAACCTCCACAACAACCGGCGACGGCGGCATGACGCCCGAAGAACGGCTCTCGTCTAAAACGCTCGTTTATCAGTGCTTACCCTCTCGCTACGGCTTCAATCCTGATGATGTGAGAAAAGCAGACGCGATCGAAATTGTCATTGGTCAGGGGGCAAAACCGGGCGGTGGCGGGATGCTGCTCGGTCAAAAAATCAATCCTCGCGTTGCTCAAATGCGAACCCTTCCTGAAGGTATCGATCAGCGATCGGCTTGCCGTCATCCCGATTGGACAGGCTCCGATGATCTGACCATTAAGATTGCGGAACTCCGCGAATTGACCGATTGGGAAAAGCCAATTTACGTCAAAGTTGGAGCGTCGCGTCCGTTTAACGATGTCAAACTAGCGGTGCAGTCTGGAGCCGATGTCGTCGTGGTCGATGGTATGCAAGGTGGAACTGCCGCCACGCAGGTGGTGTTTATCGAGCATGTCGGAATTCCAACGTTAGCGGCTGTCCGTCAGGCCGTAGATGCGCTGGAAGACCTGAATATGAAAGGGAAAGTTCAACTGATCGTGTCGGGCGGTGTTCGGACGGGAGCCGATGTTGCGAAAGCGTTAGCGATGGGAGCCGATGCTGTTTCGATTGGGCAAGGCACACTGTTTGCGATGGGCTGCAATCAGGAAACCTATCTACAGGACGGCACTCACTATTCTGCTGTGGACGATTACACAGCGCTCGGAACCACTCCGGGACACTGCCATCATTGCCATACCGGAAAATGTCCTGTTGGAATTACAACGCAAGATGCAATGCTAGAGCAACGCTTAGAACCACAAGTGGGAGCGCAACGAGTGAAAAACTATTTGCAAACGTTAGCAATGGAACTGACCACGATCGCACGAGCTTGCGGTAAACAAAATGTTCATCATTTAGAACCAGAAGATCTGGCGGCGTTAACCATCGAAGCCGCTGCAATGGCACGAATTCCTCTAGCTGGAACTAACTGGATTCCAGGAGCTTAAGGGCGAGTTGAAAGAGATGATCCGGCTGCCGCGATCGTAACCAGCGCGATCGCGACGACAGCCTGCAACTCTAGGGTTTCTCGCAGAATCACAAACCCTGCGATCGCGGCTACAGCAGGTTCTAAACTGAGCAACACACCGAAGGTATGCATCGATAAATGCCTCAACGCTTCTAACTCTAGTGAATACGGAATCGCCGATGACAGTAAAGCAACTCCAAATCCTAGCAACAGTATCTTAAGATTTAACGCAGCTAAACCAACAGTAAATAGATTGATGGGTAGAAGAATCATCGTTGCCACTGCCATCGCCAATGCCAATCCTACGCCACCTGACAAGGCACGACCCACCCGAACAGACAGCAGAATGTAAGCTGCCCAGCACGCTCCTGCTAAAAGGGCAAGCCCGACTCCAACCGGATCAATACTTGCTCCATTGATCGGCGTTAACAGCAAAATTCCGATCGCTGCTAAAGCAACCCACAGCAGATCGAGTAGCCGCCCAGAATTGCAGACAGCCACTCCCAAAGGCCCAACAAATTCTAACGCCACCGCAACGCCAATCGGAATTCGCTCAATCGCAAGATAGAACAGAAGATTCATGAATCCAAGGGAAACACCAAATAAAATTAGTGCTCTAGAATGGGAACGAATTCTAATCTCAAGTTGCACTTCGTTAGAGCGTTGCCCTGTCAATCGCCATATTGCTACTAAAACGATCGCCGCAAATCCAACTCGCAGCAAAACAATGGTGATGGGGCTAATTTCGGCGAAGAGAGTCTTTGCGATCGCTGATCCAAGCTGGGTTGAACCAATTGAAAGCAACACGAGACCAGTAGGCGATATACCAGTAGATGATATAGAGGAATGATTGGGCATTTGTAGGATGTGCGCCTCGGTAGAACTAATCGGATGATTCTACCGTTGATGCAACGTTGGATGCTCCAAGCTGTCGTTCGGGCTGACGTGTGTACCAGTATGCCCAGACAATCAGTACGGCCTGAAACGGAAGCCTTGCCCAATAAAGGGTTTGGCTTTGCGGAATGCCGTCAATCTTAATGTTGTGTACCAGCATGTATAGATTAGCAGGAAACACAGCAATAAATAGCGCAATCAGTCCCCATGCGGCTGCGACGCTAACCATTGGAATCAATACACCAACGCCGCCTAAAATCTCAAAGAAACCGCTTATATATACCGAGGCGAATGCTGGAAACGGTGGCGGCACAATGCGAGCATATTGATCTGGTTTCAGAAAATGGCTGATGCCAACAATAATAAGACAAACGGCAAAAATGCCGCGAAGAATTTCTTTACGACGATACTGCGGAGAGTGAGAAGAACGCATAACAAGAAATTCTAAACAGTACTCTTAAGCCAATTTGAAGGCTCATTCTAGAAACTATAAGTTAGATGGCTACTCATTTTCTTGCATCTACCTAAAGTGGTTTCTAAGCGCAACAGAGTATCAATGCTTTGCTTTAGTCATTGCTTTAGTAATTAAGTTGTAGCAGAGATTGCCGAGCCGATTGAGACTGCCAAAAGTCTAAAATCTGATCACCAACAAGCTGCGGATGGAAATAGTGAAAGAAGTGATGTCCATCTAAACATTCCCACAGCCTATCTTCTGGCTTCAACCAAGCTGCCCAATCAGCCAATGCAGAAGGATCGACAATTGGATCGGTTTTACTACCACAAACGAGCATTGGCATGGGCACTCCACCTTGAGGTAAGCGGTTTAACTTAAATAACGAATGGAGACCCGGAGAGCTTTCTAAATCAAGTCGAAGGACATGGATGATCTCCTTTATGGAGTAAGGTGGCTTTTGACCAAACAAACTGACCATCAGTTGACCTAAAACTTGAGTTTGGCTACAAGGTAGAAGTTGACGCTGCACGTAGTAATGAGCGTGCCAAGTGACGGCAGGCTGCGCTGAAACGGCGAGCAAGGTTAACGATTTGACTCGTTCGGGATAATAGCGGCTATAGAGCAATGCCACAATGCCGCTAATGCCGTGACCCATGAGATGAACAGGGTCGTCTTGATGCTGAAGATACTGATGCAGGAGCGCGATCGCAGTCTCTATAGAACTTCCTTCATCTAGCGTCTGGCAATACTCCCACTGGGCAAGATGAGTTTGCCCTGCCAAGTAACGCATCAGCGGTTGATCAAAATACTTAAGGCTTGGACTTGCGCTAATCCAAAGAGCAGGTATTGAGCTAGGCATAAAAATCTCCAGTTTAAGGGCAAGGAGGGATAGCCGAGAGGGACATCCCACGGTGAACTGACGAGAATTTGGACGCTGTTTGCCGTTCTAAGCCTATTGAGTTTGAATTTCAGTAAGCTTGAACAAATTCTATCATCCTTGTTGAGAAGCTATCTCACTAAATCTCTGCAAATAATGTAAGAGAGAGACTTAAACAGCTGATATTATTACGGCTCTATCTTTTTATATAGCGATAAAAAATTGATTGTCGCAGCCGCACGATCGACCTATTCTGCGTGAGTAGAACTAAACCTTATTGGGGTTTTTACTCTAAGGTGAGAGATTTCACTGGCGAACTATGAAGTTTATTCGACTGACTCGCATCATTGCAATGGGATGCGTAATCGTAAACAGCACAAAAATTCTAAATTACTTAATAATTTTCACGTCTCCTATTCATTACATCATTCACCACCTTGCAGTAGATTTAAGGGCTCTCAGTAATTTGTAGTCTCATAAGCACATTGGCTTATACTGCGTACCATAAATGAGAGTAATTATCAATAAATGAAACGCTAGGTTTCTCAATACAATATGAGGCTTCTCTTGATTTAGCTCTCAAAGAATTAGAATCAGCAAGACTCCGCTTCCTTGCAGGGGTGCTCTGCACCGATCGCGTTGGTGGAATTTGTAACGCTAATTCTCCATTAGCGGAACTAGTCGCAACGTACATTCCTCTAAAACATCGCAACGATACTCGCTTATGAATTTTGCCTCCGCTCGGCTTCAGCAGCAGCTTCACTTCATTGTTGAAATTGATGCTCTAAAACATGTTCTGCGTCAAACTCTCTTAATGGATCGCTCCCGGCGCGAAAACGACGCAGAACATTCCTGGCATCTTGCGGTTATGGCGATCGTACTGGCGGAATATGCCGAGCCAGAAGTGAATCTACTGCGGGTTCTCAAAATGGTTCTGATTCACGACCTCGTAGAAATTGATGCGGGGGATACCTTTTGTTACGATGCCCAAGCCACTTTGGATCAAGCTGAACGAGAACAGTCAGCCGCCGATCGCCTGTTCGGACTCTTACCGCCTGATTTGAACATTGAACTACGATCACTCTGGGACGAATTTGAAACCAAAGCAACGCCAGATGCTTGCTTTGCAGCGGCACTCGATCGGCTTCAGCCCGTCTTACATAACTACTACACTGAGGGCGGAACCTGGAAAAAGGCTGATATAACGGTAGAGCAAGTCAGAAGGCGGGTTGCTCCAATCTTGAAAGCCTCACCGCTCCTCGCCCAGTTTGTCGAAAACTTAATTCAAGATGCCCTTGTTCAAGGATTTATTCGACCTGAAGCATAAGTTTTAGGTCATAAATGGTGAGCCTACGAGAGAATAATGAACGACGTACGCTAAACGACCGATGGGACGAATTTTTATTTCAGCAGGACATGGCGATCGCATCAACGGCATCACCGACCCCGGTGCAGTCGTTGGAGGCACAACCGAAGCGAGAGAAATGATTCTCCTACGAGATTTTGTGGTAGCGGAGTTGCGATCGCGGGGTGTAGAAGTGTTGACCGTGCCCGACACACTCAATCTGTCGCAGTCCATTGATTGGATTAATGCTCGCGCCCGTCGGGACGATGTTGCCGTCGATTTGCGGGCAGATGCGTTCTCCAACCCAAGTGTGCGCGGGGCAACGGCTTACTACATTACCAACAACGACGAGCGCCGCAAAAATGCCGAACTTGTGTTGCTGTCCCTGATTCGGCGCGTTCCTCAGTTGCCGAGCCGAGGCGCAAAACCCGATAGCGACACAGGACTCGGAAGTCTACCATTCTCTCGATTGACCGTTCCGCCATCGCTGGTGTTAATTGTTGGATTTTTAACGAATCCTGACGATCGCTTCATCATCCAGAATCAGCGGCGAGATCTAGCGCTAGGAGTGGCCGATGGTTTGATTGCCTGGAATCGCGCGATTTCTGGAGTTCCAACTCCATCTCCGACCCCCACGCCCGCCGCTTACGAGGCAATCGATATTAGTATTAACAATCAGGCCTATGCGGATCGAGGCATTTTAGTCAGTGGCAACGCCTACATTCCGATCGATTTAGTCGATCGCTTGGGAGTCGATTTGTCGAAAGCGCCTAATGTCACCCGCATTAACTATCGGCAGATTGTGTTTGTCAAGGCGGTTGAGCTTCGTGAGTATAACGTTTCTGTCGCTTGGAATGCTCAAACTCGAACTGTGCTCCTGCGATCGATTCTAAAAATTTGTCCTGGAACGATCGATCGGATCATGGGAGTTGGGGCCACGACTGAAGTTCAGCTCAACCTCTTTCTCAGAAATAATAATGATGCGGCGCTGAACCAGTTTCCTGACATCGCCAAGCTTTACCGCGAAGAAGGCAGTATTGAAGGCGTGAATTACGATATTGCCTTTGGACAAATGTGTTTAGAAACGAATTATCTCCGCTTTGGCGGCGACGTCCAGCCGAGCCAAAACAACTTTGCAGGCATTGGGGATGTGGGCGGCGGCCCGCAAGGAGCATCCTTTCCAAGCGCCAGAATTGGCGTAAGAGCACACATTCAACAACTCAAAGCTTATGCCAGCACCGAACCGCTCGTTCAGGAAGTCGTCAGTCCGCGATTCCGATTCGTGACGCGTGGAATTGCGCCCTTGGTTGACCAACTGAGCGGACGCTGGACTGCCGATCCAGAATACGGCACAAAAATCAAAGCGATCGTCAGAAAACTCTACGAATCTGCTCAAATTTTGTAGCACAATCGGCGCGGGATAGCCTGCTCGCGCCAATCTGCAACCGTTCAGAATTCATGCTTGGTTAGCGTAGGATGCCCGCAATTGACCGCAAGCGGCATCGGCTTCTAGCCCCCGCGATCGCCGCACGCTGACCGCCACATGTCGCGCTTTCAAAGCATCCATAAACGACTGGAGGCGACGCTGATCGGGGCGCTGGTAGTCAGCTTCGCTGATCGGGTTGTAGGGAATCAAATTGACGTGGCTCTGAAACCCACGCAGATGCTCAGCCAGCTCGATGGCCTGTTCCACCCCGTCATTCACGCCCGCCAGCACAATGTACTCAAACGTGACTCGCCGCCCTGTGATTTTGACATACTCGCGGCACTCATCGAGCAATGCTTCTAAGGGATACTGCCGAGCGCTGGGAATGAGTTGTTCTCGCAGGGATTGGTTCGACGCATGTAAGCTCACCGCTAGGGTTGATTGCAGCCCATGCTCCGCTAATTTACGGATGCGACCGGGAATGCCGACGGTAGAAATAGTGATGAGTCGCTGCCCGATGCCAATATCTTCGTTCAGCGATCGCACCGCCTCTAACACGTTCTCCGGATTCAACAACGGTTCTCCCATGCCCATAAACACCACGTTCGACACGCGCTGTCCAAACACTTCTTGAACCGTCAGCACCTGATCGACAATTTCGTGCCGCTCTAGGTTGCGCTTGAAGCCGCCTTTGCCCGTCGCGCAGAAGTCACACGCCATCGGACAGCCCACCTGCGAGGAGACGCAAACCGTCAGTCGCTTCTCTGTCGGAATGCCAACGGTTTCAACGATCTGTCCGTCTGTTAAGTTTAGTAAAAGCTTGATCGTGCCATCTAAGGCCTTTGCCTGGTAGTGGATCTGCGATCGCCCGATCGGAAAGGCGGCTAACTCCGCTCGCCATTGTTTCGGAAACACCGAGATGTCCAGGAGCGATCGCGCTCCCTTCTGATAAATCCATTGGTGGAGTTGCTTGCCCCGATACGCAGGTTGCCCGTGCTGCTCAACCCACTTTGTTAGCTGGGCGAGCGATGCACCCAGCAAGGGAACCTCTGAGACTTGCTCTACGGAGTCTATTGACGCTAACTGCTGAATCACAACTAAGAAAACCCTGCTGAAACTGTATTCACCTGTGAAGGCGATATCTTTCTCTGTAATCCTCTATAGTAGCGCTTTCGGTGGATACGGATAACTTTATCTAAAAATTTTGCAATTTATACATTGATACTTGTGAAAACACTTACTTCTTTTTGGAAAACTTTTTAACCTGTTTTGAGCATAATCCGTAAAATCCCCGCTTCCGATCTAGCTATCCTAGTAGAGACTGAGATGAGTTTCAAAGCGGAATTTAAGAAGTAACTTTACTCAGGGTGTTAATGCTGAGAAACTCAGCTCAAGGTAATAAAAAGGACGACATGAGGATTTGAATCTACGGCTAAAGCATTTCGATAAATTCAAAATCCTGCTTTATATAAGTAATAAATGCGCCTACAACCTTGAATGCGCTCTCGTTGACAGTGGCTCAAGCGCTAGAGGATACAATTCTCTCAAGCGCTGGACGATCATTTCGCTTTTGTCCTTTATCGCTGACCAGGCTGGTTGACCTGTTACGATGTCTACTCAACAAATGCACGAACAATTGCTTCGGATCGGTTCAGTTGAAATTAGCTTGCGCCAGTCGGAAGAGCTTTTTCGAGCCTATGTCGAATCCGCCAATGATATGGTCTATACCCTCGATTTAGAGGGCGCAGTGACCTACATGAATTCCTACGGGCTCAAATTGCTAGGCTGCTCCTCTAGTGAAGTGCTAGGGCGTTCTTACTTAGAGTTTGTCTCTCCTCCGTACCGAGAAAAAACAGCGCAAGCCTTCATTAGTCTAATCCAAACCGGAGAACTGCGTGATTTTGAGTTCGTTTTGCAATCGTCAGAGGGGTCTGAGCTTTATCTTGAAGTCAACGGACGGCTTCTATACCGTGATGGTGAATTGATTGGCGGCATGGGCATCGGTCGGGATGTAACCGAGCGCAAATATATCGAGCAGGAATTGAAGATGTTTTCGCGGGCAGTAGAATCTGCCTACGACAGTGCCACCATCACCGATTTAGATGGCAAAATTCTCTATGCCAATTCTGCCACGGGTCGAATTTTTAATTGGCAGCCAGAAATGCTGTTGGGCGCTCATGCAGCAGTTTTCTTTCCAGAGCGAAAGCAAACCGAGTGGTTGATCGAACAAGCGATCGCGGTGCGAACCTTTGGAGGAATTGCCGAGGGCTGGAGCGGCGAGGTGACGTGCAGCCGCCGAAACGGCGAAACGTTTCCAGCGTTGGTGTCGGTCGGGCCAATCTTAGACGAAAAAAATAGAGCAACGGCTGTTTCAATTATTACCCGTGATATTACGCAGCAGAAGAATTATGAAGCGGAACTAGCGGCTAAGAATTTAGAGTTAGAACGGGCGAGTCAGCTCAAGTCTGACTTTTTGGCAAACATGTCCCATGAACTCCGCACTCCCTTGACCTCGATTTTGGGGTTCTCTTCGATTCTTCAAAAACAAATTTTTGGCGACCTCAATCCCAAACAGCAACTTTATATTCATCAGATTAATCAGAGTGGTCATCATTTGCTGGGCTTAATTAACGATGTGTTGGATCTGTCCAAGGTGGAAGCTGGACAGATGCGGTTGGACATTGCTCCCCTAGTGGTGAGCGAGTTGTGCGAAAGTACGCTCGCGATCGTTGATGAACAAGCCAAAATGCGAGATTTGACCGTCAATTACTTGATTCAGCCTGACTTAGAACCCTTGATGGCAGATGAACTGCGGGTTCGGCAAATGCTGCTCAATTTACTGTCAAACGCCATTAAATTCTCTGAAGATGGAGGAGAAATCGGCTTAGATGTGAGGATGTATGAGGAGTGCTTGCACCTAACGGTCTGGGATATTGGAATTGGCATTCCTCACGATAAACAGCATTTTCTGTTCCAACCCTTTCAGCAGATAGATGGGTCGCTCTCTCGCCGCCATGAAGGAACTGGACTGGGATTAGCCCTGACACGTAAGTTGGCTGAATTGCACGCTGGAACGGTGAAAATGCAGTCTATTGAAGGCGAAGGCAGTCAATTTACAATTTGCTTGCCGATGAATTTGCTCCAGACTGTCTCGATCGGAACGATTATGATCGAGCCAAACCGGAGATAGGCTGTGCTTCGTAAGTTTTAGCAGGGGGTCAAGTCAAAAGTCACAATGCTTGACAGGGCTGAGTTGATGGAAATTTGAGAGGACAGAGATGTTAAGGTAGCTATGCTCAAGCGATTAGCCTAGAGCATTACTCCCAAGACAAATCACTCATGCTTTCTGATTCTGTTCTGGCATTTGAATTTAGATCCCCCGGTTCAATTTTGGTTGAATGGGGACCTTTAGTAATTCGTTGGTATGGCTTGCTGATTGCGTCTGCTGTGCTGATTGGCGTTACCTTGTCTCAACGATTGGCTGCCAAGCGGCAGGTTGATCCAGAGATGCTGAGCGATTTGGCAGTTTGGCTAGTGTTAGCTGCCATTCCGAGCGCTAGGCTCTACTATGTGTTGTTTCAGTGGCAAGAGTATGCCGCTAACCCCAGCAAAATTATTGCCATTTGGGAAGGTGGGATTGCGATTCATGGTGCCATTTTAGGAGGCATTATTGCGGCCTTAATTTTTGCCCGGTTGAAGCAGGTGGCGTTTTGGCAACTTGCCGATCTGGTGGCTCCCTCGCTGATCTTGGGACAGGCGATCGGGCGATGGGGCAATTTCTTCAACTCCGAAGCGTTTGGCGATCCCACTGATTTACCCTGGAAATTGTATATTCCCCCTGAGCGCCGTCCTCCTGGGCTTGACGCGCAATACTATCATCCTACGTTTCTCTATGAATCCCTTTGGAATCTCATGGTATTCGCAGGACTCATAACGCTGTTTGTTCGAGACTTAAATGGGAAACCTCGCCTGAAAGTTGGAACGCTGGCGTTGGTTTATCTAATTGCCTACAGTTCGGGTCGATTTTGGATTGAAGGCTTACGCACCGACAGCTTGATGCTGGGTGGGTTGAAAATAGCTCAATTGGTGAGTTTAGGCGCGATCGCACTCGGCACATTCGGGCTAATCTGGCTCTATCGGTTGCATCGCCCATTGCCTGATGTCGTTCCTTCTGAGCGCGAATTCTCTCGGTAATGTCTTTTACCTTTAAGAAATAACCCTAGAGCATTGCTCTAGGGTTTAAGTCAGGGTGCATCTACCACTCTATTCTTCCCGCCCATTGGTAGAAATCCGGAAAGAATAACAGCAAAAAAGCAAGGTTTGCTACTTCAAATAATAGTACGTATGACAAATAACAATGGCGAAGTGCTGAATCGATTGGAGCCTGGTGTGTATATTGTCGGCGCAGGTCCTGGCGATCCAGAACTCCTCACGATTAAAGCTCAGCGATTATTGACCCAAGCCGACGTGATTTTATTTGCCGATTCGCTGGTGCCCAAACAGATTTTGCAAAGCGTGCGATCGGACGCTGAACTTATTGGGACGGCAAACAAAACGCTAGAAGATATTTTGCCGATCATGATTGATCGAGTGCGATTGGGAAAATCAGTCGTCCGGCTTCACTCTGGCGATCCTTGTCTCTATGGGGCCGTGCAAGAACAAATGCAAGCTCTCCTAGAAGCTGACCTACCGTTTGAAGTGATTCCTGGCATTAGCGCGTTTCAGTTGGCCTCAGCTCGACTACGGGTAGAACTAACGGTTCCGGGACTCGTGCAGTCCATTATTTTGACCCGTATTAGTGGACGCACTCAGGTTCCCGAACCCGAAGAACTCGCCTCTCTCGCGGCCCATCAAGCAAGTCTGTGTCTGTATCTGAGTGCGCGACATGTGGAAGCGTCGCAAGACAAACTGATGCAGCACTATGCGGCAGATACACCGGTAGCCATCTGTTTTCGACTCGGCTGGCCCGATGAGAAGATCTGGTTAGTATCGCTTCATCAAATGGCAGAGGTGACTCGGAACGAGGACTTGATTCGCACCACGATGTACGTGATTAGTCCAGCTTTAGCGGCTCCGACTGTGCCATCAGAGTACCGATTTGAAAACGGAAATCAAGACGAGGGGCGATTCCAAGGGAAGCTCGCTCCGCGATCGCGCCTCTACAACCCCGAACACTCTCACTTATTCCGAAAAGAGCGTCGTTAATGGTTTAGGGATAGAAACTTAGCTTGGGTAACCCCAACGTTTCATCCCATCCCATCATTAGATTCAGACATTGAATCGCCTGTCCTGCCTGACCCTTCAGCAAATTGTCGATCGTCGCCATCACAATCACCCTCGCTGTTCGGGGATCAACCTCAATGCCGATGTAGCAAAGGTTCGTGCCGTTCGCCCACTTTGTTTTGGGGTACACCCCACTAGGCAATAACTTTACCCACGGAGAAGAGCGGTAGAACGCTGTGTAGATCGTGAGCAAATCTTCTCGCACCAGTCCTGGGTCTCGCAAGGTTGCATAAACCGTGGCAAGAATTCCACGCACCATCGGCACTAAATGCGGCGTAAACTGCACCAACACTTCATGCCCCGCGAGATCACTACAGATTTGCTCGATCTCTGGCGTGTGATGATGGCGCGTCACATTATAAGCGCCGAGAGAATTGTCTGCTTCTGCCAAAAGCAATTCCACCTTGGGTTGCCGGCCGCCGCTAGACGCCCCAGCTTTGGCATCAATAATGGCCGTTTCTGGAATGATTAAGCCTTGTTTGAGCAACGGCGAGAGCGCCAGCAAACTTGCGGTTGGGTAAGACCCAGGACAACCGACTAACTGAGCGTCAGAGATGCGATCGCGATACAACTCGGGCAAACCATAAACCGCCGTTTCTGCGACATCATGATCCGTTCGTTCAATCCGATACCAATGGCGATACACGCTCAAATCAGAGAAGCGGTAGTCTGCTGAAAGGTCTAGCACCTTGCAGCCTTTCTCTAGAAGCTGAGGAGCCATTTTGCACGCAAGCCCCGTTGGCAGTGAGAGAAAAACAACCTCGCATCGCTCAGCAATTTGCTCTAGGTCAATGGGTTCGATCGTCTGATGAATATGATGAAATAAATGCGGGTAGAGGTTTGAAAACTCTCGTCCTGCACTCGCGTCACCGCCTAAATAGGCTAACTCTAGCTGTGGGTGATCCATCAACAACTGGATTAACTGCACCCCGCCGTAGCCGGATGCCCCAATCACACCGACGGGTATACGCCCTACATCACCCATGTTTCTCGACCCTTACAACGTGGAATCGCTATTCTGCTGCATTGTAATGCTGAACCTGCAATTGTCAAAGCAGATTTTTAGCTCGAAGCCTGATTTAACTGCCTCTCAACATAAAGCCGTCAGTCCGCTAGTATAAGAACATAGAAGGGTAGCGATCTAGCTTCACAACGCGCTTGAGAAGCAAAGTACACAAAGACTAGAAACTTAAAATTGACGGTCACGTCAGCGATGGAATGCTGGTAGCAACGTCTCAGCAAACGCTTGCTCTACTCCCAGCTTTCCACGCTAAAGAATTACAATTCAGTGATAAATTAAGTTTCCAAAGTCGAAACAATTATAATCGTCACATACGCCTGCTTCAAGAAACTTTACGGTGTAGTAGCCTTGAACTTCTCTGTTAAATCGTCTCAACCCCCTTTTAGCCAACCGTTTACTTTTGACTCGATCGGCGATGCTTTGATGGATCTCAAAGCGGGACGATCGATCGTCGTCGTTGACGATGAAAATCGAGAAAACGAGGGAGATGTGATCTGTGCTGCGCAGTTTGCCACTCCCGACATGATTAATTTCATGGCAGTCCAAGCAAGAGGACTGATCTGTCTGGCGATGACTGGCGATCGCTTGGATGAACTGGACATTCCGTTAATGGTGCGGGAAAACACGGACAGTAATCAGACGGCGTTCACAGTCAGTATCGATGCGTCTCCTGTCGTCGGCGTCACCACGGGTATTTCCGCTGAGGATCGCGCTCGAACCATTCAAGTCACGCTCAACCCGATGACTCAGCCGAATGATTTGCGGCGTCCGGGTCATGTGTTCCCTATTCGAGCAAGAGAAGGGGGAGTGCTAAAGCGGGCGGGTCACACCGAAGCAGCGGTTGACTTGGCGCGTTTGGCAGGGCTTTATCCGGCGGGAGTGATTTGCGAGATTCAAAATCCTGATGGTTCGATGGCACGGCTACCCGAACTGATTAAGTACTCGCAAACGCACAATCTGAAGATCATTAGCATTGCAGACTTAATCAGCTACCGGCTTCAGCACGAGCGCTTTGTGTGCCGGGAAACAGTAGCAGAGATGCCCTCTGAGTTTGGGCAATTTCAGATTTACGGCTACCGAAATCTTCTCGACAACTCCGAGCATGTCGCGATCGTCAAAGGCAACCCCGAAGACTTTAAGGGACACCCTGTGATGGTGCGAGTCCACTCTGAATGCCTCACGGGCGATGCCTTGGGGTCACTGCGCTGCGATTGCCGAATGCAGCTTCAAGCCGCCCTCAAAATGATTGAGAATGCGGGCATAGGTGTAGTGGTTTACCTGCGTCAAGAGGGGCGCGGAATTGGTTTGGTCAACAAACTGAAAGCGTATTCTTTGCAAGATATGGGACTCGATACCGTAGAGGCAAACGAGAAGCTCGGCTTTCCAGCAGATTTGCGCGACTACGGTGTGGGCGCGCAGATTCTCAATGATTTGGGGGTGCAGAAAATCCGTTTAGTGACCAATAATCCGCGCAAAATTGCTGGGCTGAAGGGCTACGGGTTAGAGATGGTTGATCGCGTTCCCCTCCTCATTGAAGCAACGTCCCACAATGTGAACTACCTCACCACCAAAGCCGAAAAGCTGGGGCATCTCTTTCTCAGAACCTATCTGGCAACGGTAGCCATTCATTTGCCTTATGAGTTGGGGTCTGTGACCGAGCGCTATGAGTTGCTAGATAAACTTCGCTATGTTGCGAAGACCTACGATTTGATGTTGCAAGAAGAGACGCGACCCGTAGCGGCAGCGCTCTTTGGGCCAGCGACGCTGATTTTCAATCTAGGATTTGAGCAACTGCTGTTCGAGAATGTCGAGTGGTATCGGACCAACAGTTCGTATACCCACGCGATCGCTCAGGTTCTCGACAACATCATCTCTGGCTTAGCGATCGACAAGCTAGAGTTTCTCATCTCTTCAGGGTCAGATCCGCTCACCGGATTGCAGGTGCAACTCGATCGACAAACGTTCTCGCTCAGTCAACAGCCCTCCTCAATTTGCGATGCGCTAGAAACTCAAACGATCTACAGTTTCTCGAACGACTGACTTAGATCGTCAATACTTAGCGATTGCTCTGCCGAACTCCCCACGATCGCGGACACTGGTTTCAAGCCATCGCCCGCGCTCAGCTTAATTGCTGAGATGGTGCAGCACAAGGTTGAACGGCAGCGCAAAGATCGAGATAAGGCATATAGCTGTCACCCATCTACCCAAGGTGATGGTCGCTATCTGGCAACCAATCTTCATCCAATACTAACTCCAGGGGATAGGGACACGCCTCTGGGAACCCTGACTCGATACTGGTCTGCTTAGCCGCTTTGCGGCGTGCCCGTTGGTAACTCTCTTCAAGTTGATCTGTAGGATAGTTCTTGAGGCTGGGACTATCTGCGATCGCGAGTTCAATTTGGGTGCGAGCATCTGTGATGGAATCTAGCCAACTATCTGAGCGACGCTGCGGTTGGTATTGCCACTTGAGCAGATGCAGTAAAAGACGGGTGAGTTGACTGGCAATCCCCCGCCGTTCACTCTTGCCTAAGTCCTCAACCTCCTCGATTAAATGCGTCATGTCGAGTTCATGCCAACGGCGCTCTCGTAATAGCTGCGCCGTTTGGTCAATCCACAAATTGAAATCTGCCAAATAGGTTTCGTTCATGACTTGCTCTCTACTGACAACGCAGCATCACCGGCTGTTTACAGCACCTCAATACTAATGATCTGATCAGTACCCAACTCCAAGCAGGGCTGATTCATGTTAGGGAGGAAAAATTCCTAGCATGGGC
>NZ_JCACKG010000204.1:0-78790 GCF_059505265.1 Myxacorys chilensis
TTCGCCAATCAGTTGGACAAGGTTTTTCCCCTACTACAATGAAACAGCCCTGGGTTCAACCCCTGGGCGACCCACCAAGTTCAACCTCTGGTCGACCAACAAACAAATGGGCTGTTAGCTCAGTTGGCAGAGCAGCCGCCTCTTAAGCGGAAGCGCGTAGGTTCAAATCCTACACAGCCCACCAACTTGCTCCTTTATGAGCAGCAGCTAAATTTTGCCCCTGTGATGCAATGGGTAGACATCGCTTGCTTAAAACAAGTGTGTTGCAGGTTCAAACCCTGTCAAGGGTACTCGCGGAGATAGAGCTATGGTGCGCTCTGGGGTCTCATAAGCCTTTACGTACCGGGTTCAAATCCCGGCTCCGCTACCAAATGCTGGTGTGGCTCAACGGTAGAGCGCCTGACTTGTAATCAGGTGGTTGCAGGTTCAAATCCTGTCACCAGCTCCAGAATGTGGACATGGTGTAGTGGTAGCATGCGAGGCTTCCAACCTCCTGGTGTGGGTTCAAATCCCACTGTCCATACCAAACGCGAATGTGGTGTAAGGGCAAACATTAGAGCATGCCAATCTCTAGATGCGAGTTCGAGTCTCGCCATTCGCTCTCGTAGTCCTGTAGCTCAAGGGTGGAGCATCTGTCCTACAAACAGAGGGTTGCGGGTTCAAATCCTGCTAGGACTACTGGAAAGGATGAGAGATGAAGGATAAGGGATGAAATACATTTTTTCTATCCCTCATCCCTCCTAATTCATCCCTTAATTGTGGGAGTGTCGCCTAATGGAAAGGGCATCGATCTTCTAAATCGACCAGTGTAGGTTCGATCCCTACCACTCCTGCCACTCGTTGACCGTCATTTAACCATCGTGGGTCTGTAGCTTAACTGGGAAAGCGTCTGCCTTGCAAGCAGAAAGATGTCGGTTCAAATCTGACCAGAATCCACCAAACTTGGGTCTGTAGCTCTAGTGACAGAGCGCCTAAATTACCTTGTGCCCTAACCTGCAAAGCTTACATACTAACTTCCTGTTAAGAAGCGAAAACAGCTTTGTGAACTTGTACGAGGGATGAGTGCAATTCTCATCGGGAGGCAGTCGGTTCGATCCCGATGAGATCCATGTGACTGAACCCGAAGTGGTGGAGGGGCTGGTTTGTGGCACCAGTGTTAGCGAGTTCGACTCTCGTCGGTCACCCCAAATGAAATATTTACTGGCAAGTAGGTGATAGCAATGGTTCATATTCGATTTGAAGGTCGATCGCTCGACCTGACAGAAACCCAACTGGGGATCACCGCAGCTATGAATGATGTTGCAGTGAAAGAACGAGTTTCAAGACATTTGGATGTCAATGCAAATCGACTTTCTGCTTATGTTATCGATCGCCGTCCGAGTGGTGATTTGATCGTTCGTCCTGAAGCTGTTTACGGTTAAACATTTCCACTTCGTGCCCTAACCAAAAAAGCTTACATACTAGCCAAATGGAAAAGGTGCTTGACTTGAGATCAGGTTACTACAGGTTCGATTCCTGTGTATGACACAACCGCTTTTTTAACTTGCACGAAGTGATCTTTATCTAAATTTTGGCAGTTGTTGCCGCGCCCCAATCTTGGAAGCTTACATACTCTCCGCCAGACCAACGGTGCATATCTGGAGGGATACGCTGCAAGCCTGAGACCGATAGCGGGCAAACCTGGAGGCAGTCATACCTTCAGCCGAGCTTTTGCAACTTGCGCGGTGACTCATCACCGTTGCGTGCAACATCTGCCTCCTCATTTACTGACATCAAGAGGAGGTTCCCATGAACAACACTGAACGGGATTTGCGTTTAGAAATGCTTAACAGCTTGCTCACCACTCCCCACCGCAAGCTGGAGCAGGTGGCAGAAATTCACCAATTGATTGTTGAACTTGACCCAATCTTTTACGGACATCTGGCAATTTGGTATCAGCGCAACGGCGATGTGCGCGACCACAAGGAAGTGTTCGTCGCCCATCTACTGACCAGTGAATTGGTTGAGCACCGAGATGCTGGATTCGTCATGCTGCAGGAGTTTCCGCCTTATCAGGTGGCACGGGTTGTTGACTTCATGAAGCAACACCGGAACAAGTTGCCTCGTTCAGCCCGAACTGCTGTACAGCGATATCTGAAGGTGCGGGAAAGCAATCCTGTGCTGTTCGATCGTGCGGCTCTACGGGGACGCAAGGCAATGAAGCACCTGTATGCGTCGCTGCACATTAAGCCTTGTGAGCGGGCAAATGCAATTCTGTTTCGTGACCAGCCTCCGGTGGGTTCGTTGGCTGACGTGCTGAAGCAACTTGCTAAGACAGAAAGTGCCGCAGAACAGGCACGGCTCATTGTGGAGTTTAAGCTGCCCTATACGATCGCCATTGGTGCAGTCAAGCAACTCACTCCCACGGTTCTGGTGGCACTGATCAATAGCATGTCACCCCAGGAAGTGATCAACAACCTCAAGTCCCTCAAGGCAAAAGGTACAATGGATCACCCAGAGGTGAAGGCATTGATTGATGCCAAGCTGGATGAAGCAACCAAGAGTGGGCGGGTAGCCGCATTCAAGGCGCAGGTTGCTGCTGATGCAGCGGATCTGGATTCAGACACTGTTGCTCGGTTGGAGAAGGTGACGAATGAGCAGGTGAAGCGGCGTGGTGTGATTAGCCGTCCGACTGCTCTGTTGGTAGACAAGTCGGGTTCGATGGAGAACGCGATCGCGCTTGGTAAGCAACTTGCGGCTCTGATCTCTGGCATTACTCAGGCAAACCTGTTTGTTTATGCTTTCGACACCATCCCCTATCCTGTGACCGCACAGGGTAAAGAGTTGACCGACTGGGAGCGGGCATTTCAGCACATTAAGGCAAGCGGTGGAACCAGCATCGGCTGTGCGCTGGAGACAATGCGAAAGAAGCGTCAGGTGGTTGACCAAATCATCATTGTGACGGACGAGGGTGAGAATGCGGCTCCTTACTTTGGTGAGGTCTACAAGACCTATTGCCGGGAGTTGGCGATTATGCCGAATGTGGTGATTGTCCGCGTGGGCGGTCACTATGACTGGTTGGAGAGCCAACTGAAGGGACAGCAGGCACCTGTAGAAACGTTCACCTTTGCGGGGGATTACTACAGCTTGCCGAACCTCGTGCCGCTTCTGACACGCCCCTCCCGTCTGGATCTGCTGATGGAAATTCTGGATATGCCGCTTCCGGCGAGATCGGATAAGTAGGAAGTCTACGTAATCGGCACTGCTCGATATCGAGTAGTGCTGACTTTCGCTACATGAATTGGCCTTAGTTATAGAATGGACAGCTACTAACGTAACTTTTATTTGTCATAAAAATGACAGATAAAAGTTACAAAGCAATTCGATGTTCTGTAATCACCATGAAACTTTTCAACGTTCTATCGGGAGCAAAGCCTTGAGAAGTCCGGACACAATAATCAGGACGCACCAAATTAATCATTTCGGTACCAATTAACGCCCCAGATTCCTTATTCGACACGTTGAATATAATCAGGTTTTCGCCATGCTCTTCCGCGATCGCTTTGAAATTGCTAAATGAAGTGTCACCACCTGTAATATCCACAACCCCTTCTTCCAGAGCAGTTCCAACAAAGTGATGCGTCGTCGTTGAGCCATCGGCATAGTGGTAAGCGTTCGTTTGAATCCACTGGTTGTCCACAATTCTCTTAGTCACCGTTGCCGTAAATCGAGCAATTTCCTGACCGTTCGCATCTAAGCGAAGCCAGTCACCTTGCCACACCCCAACATGCTTGGGAAAAACCTGAAAGTTCTGGATATTAATCTTGGTCTTTGGTTCTTGACTCATAGCATTTTCGTCAATAACTTTTCATCAGGCAGTGAATGTTTAAGGTAATACAGCAACATCAGGAGACGATATACGCTGAACCAGTTAACGATCATGCTACGGCTTTTAACTGATCAATTAGCATCACTACTTACAATTATTTGGAATTTCTTTGTAACATTTGTAGTATAAGAAGAACGGTTGGAATCTCCAGTGGTTGTCAAAGTACTCAAATGCCATCTTTGGTTCCTGGGAGACTGCGCGCTGCTTCGCAGATACCGCAAGGGTCGCAATCAACTCAAGCAAGACAGCAAGTTTCACACCGTTCCCATTGCCTATCCTCACGTCAATCTAAAACAGTTGTTCAGTGATAGGCAAGGCTTACCTGAACAATATGGCACGGTAGAAGCCTTGCAACTGGCAGGAATTGAAAGGAACACATCACCGGGGCATTGACGATGCCAGAAATATCGCCAAACTGCTGCCGTTTATTCTGGGCAGACAACAGCTAAATCAGCCTTCGCTTAGTCTAACTATGACTGATATCCGCAAGCTACTGAACCAGATTGCCAGTGCCGAAGCACAACTACAATCCATGCAATTCCTTGCGCCCTGCGTCAAGGGTGGACGAGTTCGCACGCGAGTAGCAGGCATGGTCTACACCTTCAGCCCTAAACCTCACCAGTTTGAAGGATGGGGCATCTTTCAGCCTGTGGATGGACAGACTGCAATGCTGGTTAAAGGGGCAGACTTACCCCAAATTGACGCTTACTTGCAGCATTTCCAGACCGTTCGGCTACGGTTAGTCGATCGCTTGCAGAACCAGTCCTGGTTAGCCTATCCAGTCAATGAAGCGGATATGCGCCAACGATTCAAGACAGTTAAACCTGTGCCTGTGCATTTGGTGACAGATGGAGTTGCCTTTGAGCAGATTATCGCTCGTTGGAATGGCGATTCGTGTTGGTTTGAGGAGGTTGATCGTCGTGCTGATCCTGCGATCGCTGAAACTCTGCAATCCGCTCTCAAGCAACAGATTCCAGTTAAGGAGTTGCAGTTTAAGGGGTTTACTCCAGAAATGCGATCGCTCTATGAATTGGTTGCTCAACGCACAGAGGGATTTGCTCAACCGCAACGGGATGAAAAGCGATTACGTCAGGCACTTAAACTGGGCGGTGGTGAACTGGATCAATTTCAAGATCGCGGGGATTACTGGACAGTGGATTGGACAACATCGGATGGAGTTCGTCATACCAGTGCGATCGCCAAAGATGACCTGACCGTTGTGAGTTCTGGAATTTGTTTGAGTGGTCGCGATCGCGACTTTGACTTGCAATCGTTAGTCGGTGTAATGGAACATCAGGAGTGGTGAAAATATGAGTATCTTTTTTCACGAACAGCGTTACCGGACGGATGCTGTTATGGCAAAGCTGAGAGATTATCCTGTGACTCTTTGCGGTGCGGGTGCGTTGGGCGCAAACCTAGCTGAGAATCTAACTCGTGTTGGTTTTGGCAAGCTCAAGGTGATCGATCGCGATCGTATTGAGGAGCGGAATCTATCCACTCAGCCCTATTACCGTTCTGATGTGGGCGCATTCAAAGCTAAGATTTTGGCGAATAACTTGTACCGGGCGATTGGGGCAAGAGTAGAAGCCGAAACCAAAGAACTGACTGTGGTGAATGCCGCTCAACTGCTCAAAGAGGGTGGGCTAATTGTTGATGCATTCGACAACAGTATCTCCCGCCGAGTGGTGAAAGATTACGCAGACCAAACCGGGATTTCCTGCCTTCATGCCGGACTCTCTGCTGACTACGCAGAAGTGATCTGGAATGATGTTTATCGAGTTCCTTCTGATGTCAATGATGATGTCTGTGATTATCCACTGGCACGTAATTTGGTGATGCTAACCGTTGCTGTAGCATGTGAAGCGATCATCTCTTTTATTGCAACAAGCGAACAACGTAACTTCACGATTACGCTGAAAGATCTGAGTGTTCAATCTCTCTATTTATAGGATTTGATGGTGGCTGAACTACTGCCCGATGATAGGCAATGATTTCAGCTAGCCTATGATTGGTTTCTGAGAATGCTCAAATCAAGCTATTGGAGTTTTACATGGCAACTTATCTGATTACGGGTGCGAATCGAGGAATTGGTTACGAATACTGCCGTCAACTGCAAGCACGGAACGACATTGTTATTGCGGTTTGTCGCACTGCCTCTGAGGAATTGAAGCAGCTTGGGATACAGGTTGAGGAGGGAATTGACATTACCTCAGATGCTTCGGTGGCCGATTTGCAAACTCGCTTGGGGAATAGGGCGATCGATGCCCTGATTAACAATGCGGGCATCGTCAAGCGCGTAACATTGGAAAACTTAGACTTCGACAGCATTCGGGAACAGTTTGAGGTGAATGCCCTTGGTGCTTTGCGGGTGACTCATGCGCTCCTGCCCAATCTCAAGGCAGGCTCTAAGAAAGCAGGCTCTAAGATTGTGTTGATGACCAGCCGAATGGGGTCGATCGCGGACAATACTTCTGGGAGTTCGTATGGCTACCGCATGTCGAAAGTAGCGTTATCGATGGCAGGAAAATCCTTAGCTCATGACCTTAAACCGCATGGGATTGCTGTGGCAATTCTGCATCCCGGTTTGGTACAGACGCGCATGACGAACTTCACATCAGGTGGCATTACAACGGAAGAGTCTGTGAAGGGGTTATTGGCTCGGATTGATGAGTTGACACTGGGGAATACAGGCACGTTTTGGCACGCCAATGGAGAGGTTTTGCCTTGGTAAATTCATGCCCTGATTCAAGGCTGTTAATAGGTGAGATAAGACTAATAGGTGGGGCAAGACAAAGGTTTGCCCCAAAAATCGGAAGGCGAAGAGCCAAGAGGAAACGGTCAAGAGTGGAGGCTCAACAGTTTAATAAAAAGTTCGATAATTTGACTTTTGAAGCTAACATTTTAGGCTCAGAGCTTGAAAATTAGAGCAATTTGTTCCATGTTTCGGGTTCTGAGCTTCATTCTTGCAGTAAAAGGGTCAAAGCTTCAAGTTCAGAGATCAGAGCTTCAGGATGGGAGGTTGAAGGGCGAGGGTTAAAGAACGATCGCTCCCAACTGGTTTTCTAAATTTTCCCAGAAAGCTATTGCGCTAAATACTTTGCGTCAATGAATCGTTCCTTATACTTTGACTTTAGAAGGCAGCACCCAGACTCGAACTCGGATGAAGGTTTTGCAGACTTCTGTAGCATGTCTAGAAGTTTACTCAGTAAGGCTATAAGATTCAAACATACTTGGTGTAACCGAAAATTTTGCCGCTTCTGAAAGAGAGATACCTTACCATTGACTAGTTTTTGCGACACAGCCCACAAACTGCAGATATTACTGATAAGCGATTTGTATCAAATTCTACGATCGCATATTACTCCTTGCTTTCTGACTGATCGGAACGCACATTGGCATTCCCGTGACTGGATCTTGAAAGATTTGAGAATCTAGGCCAAACACAGCCCGCACATTCTCTTGTGTCATGACAGATTGAGGATCTCCTGCTGCGAAAATTCGACCTTCTTTGATTGCCACCAAGTAGCCTGCATAGCGCCAAGCTTGATTGAGATCGTGCAACACCATTGCGATCGTTCTTCCCTGCTGCTGGTTCAGGTCATACAGCAAGTCCAAAATCTCAATTTGGTGCGCTGTTCTTCAAAAGCACATGCACTACGAATGTTTTCCCGCTTCCAAAACTCAACGTCTAAGAGTGATCAGAATCTATTGCCACTAATTCTCATTTGTGATAACGTACATCGTGATACTTGCAGCAAAACTTACGACATGGGGAGTGTACTGTCTGATCCAGCTTGTGATGACCTCTGGCAGATTAGCCGTCAACAGGCACATTATGCTGATCCACAGGATGCAACCGATCGCATTGCTGTGTGTCCATCTGTGCTAGGCGAAGGCTACAAGCGGGATATTGAACTCCGAAATGGTATTGATTTGACCTTTCATCAGTATCAACTTAAAGACAATCTGGTTGTAGATCGCATATTACCCGGAGAAGTTGATTATCTAGAATGGATGTTTACCCTCTCATCAGCGTTTCGATTACCGAATGGGGTGCAGATGAGCCAAGGTCAGCATCTTCTTGCCGGACTGGTTTCACTGGGCGGCACTGTTGAAGGGTTAGCTCACACACCTACTGTTCAAATCGATATTCATTTGGAACCAGAGCGCTTTCAGACACTCATTGGTGGTCAGGTTGATATCTTGCCGACTGAGTTGCAGCGGATGCTAGCACGAGATGAAGCAGTTCCTTTTTCGTCAGTTCGTACGATTACACCGACAATGCAACTTGCCTTACAGCAAATGTTGAATTGTCCCTATCAAGGCGTGCTCAAGCAGATGTATCTGGAAAGTAAATCTGTTGAAGTACTGGCTCTGTGGTTAGATCAAGCTTGTTCGAGTGGTACCTTACCCCAGCGAGCAACTACTCCACGAGCAACGGATGTTGAGCGGATTTATCAAGCAAAAGACATTCTATTGCGGCAAATCGATAATCCTCCGTCGTTGCTCACTTTAGCACGACAAGTTGGTCTAAACGACTGTTCGCTGAAACGTGGGTTTAAGCAGGTATTTGGCACCACAGTATTTGGCTATTTGCACCAGCACCGGATGGAACAAGCGCGATCGCTGCTTCTAGAGCATCAGTGCAGTGTCACAGAAGTTGCTCATAAGGTCGGTTACAAAAATCTTTGTGCCTTCAGTACTGCCTTTCGCAAAGCGTTTGGCGTTAGTCCGAGAGTACTGCAACAGTAAGGATCGTCATAAAAAATTCCCTTTCAACAAACAAAAATTCCCTTTCAACAAAGTTGTGTAATGTCAATTCAGCATACTATCTAATACATCGTAGTTGAGAAGAGTTCCTAACTAAGAGATCAAACATCAGAGGCTAGCTCTGTAGAATGATTACCCCAAGGGGAAACTGCTTCACAGCGCAATAGAAGCTTCTCAAGATTTAGGTGTAGAGGATAAGTAGATGGATTGGAAACTGGCTCTTTGGCTATTAGGCTTGACATCGGTATTCGCAGCTCAGGCGAGTTGGGCAACGGAATCTCAGCAACAAGAGAAACCTCAGATATCTGATCGTCGTAGCCTTGATCCCTTTGGAAGCTTGCGGAGCAGTCGTCCTGCAACCAGCGTGAAAGAGTGGATTGCACAAGTTGAGGCGGAGGCAATTAAGGTCACTGGTGTAAGCGTTGATCGAACTGCCACAGGACTAGAAATCACGCTCACCACAGCAGACGGCAAACCTTTATCGATCGATACCACTCAATTCCGCACAGAGAGAAACAGTCTGATTGCAGAAATTCCCAACACTGTATTAGCATTGCCCAATACACCAGCATTTACAGCAGAGAATCCGACTGAGGAAATCGCGATTGTTCAGGTTGTGCAGCAAGATGTTAACCGCATTCGGGTGAGTGTGAGTGGAAATAATGCCTTGCCAACACAAGAGGTGACACTGAGAACGGGAGATCTTATTTATAGCCTCAACTCAGAAGCAGAAGAACCGGAAGAGGAAATTGTCGTCAGGGGAGAGCAGCAGCGGGGCTATCGCCTACCCAACACTACGACTGGAAGTAGAACCGATACTCCCATCCGAGATCTGCCGTTTTCAGTTCAAGTTATTCCTCAAGAACTGCTGCAAGACCGTCAGGTTCAAAGCGTTAATGAAGCTCTCCAAACCGTTGCCGGAGTTGCACCAGACAATCCATCCTACTCCGCGTTTGAAGGAGTCACGATTCGAGGTTTTACAGGACGTAACATCATTCGGAACGGGTTGCGGGATGACACCAACATTACCAATCGCGTTGCGGTTCCTAGTATTGAACAAATTGATGTTTTAAAGGGTCCGGCAGGTGCGCTGTTTAGTCAGGGCGGTGCAGGGGGCACGGTGAACATCGTAACGAAAAAGCCGTTATCCATTCCGCGTTATACCGTTGAGGCAACGATCGGTAACTTTGATACCTACAGCGGTTTTCTGGATTTTACAGGACCACTGAATGATTCTAAAACCGTGCTTTATCGCTTCATCGCGGGTGGTTCTACGACTGGCACATTTATTGACTTCTTCGATCGCCGCAATTTTGTGCTCGCGCCTAGCTTCACCTGGCAAATTAGTCCAACGACCAAACTCACCTTTGAGGGCGAATACACAATTTCTGAACAGCCAAATGCGCGAGGATTGCCTGCCAAAGGCACTGCCCTTTCTAATATCAATGGGCGGCTACCTCGAAACCGATTTATTGGCGAGCCAGATGATGAACTGGATAAAAACAATCGCTATAGCCTGCGCTTAGGTTACACACTCGAACATCAACTGAGTGCTAATTGGCAATTGCGGAATGCCTTTCGAGCTACATTTCAACAAGTCCCTCAAAACTCTCTGTTTCCATCAGCGCTACTTGATGATGAACGCACGCTAGAGCGGGGTTTATTTGTCGCAAAAGACCAGTCTCAGAACAACTATATCCTCGATACCAATGTCGTTGGAACTTTTAGAACAGGTAGTGTTGCTCATAAGTTATTGTTTGGCGTTGATCTCAACCGGGACGTGTATGGATCAGGCGGTCAAGAATTTGTCTTAGCTCCAATCGATATCTTCAATCCGGTGTACGGACGACCACGAGGAGAGCTGCTTGGAGAATTTCCTAAAGAACCTATCACCACAGACTCGCTCGGCATTTATTTGCAAGATCAGGTTGATCTGTTGCCCAATTTGAAACTATTGCTCGGTGGACGGTTTGACATTGCCAGCCAAAAGATCGATCTTGCTGATGGGTCTGAATCTTTTCAACAGGACGAAGCTTTCAGCCCACGCATCGGCTTGGTGTATCAACCCACTGATTCGCTCTCGTTGTACGCCAGCTATAGCCGCTCTTTTCTGCAAAGTGTTGGCACTGCCTTTGATAATGCACTCTTCCAACCAGAGCGAGGTACTCAATACGAAGTGGGGATTAAAGCAGACTGGCTCGATCGACGATTGGCAACGACTCTCGCACTTTACCAAATCACTCGTTCCAATGTGCTGACCAATGATCTCGCTAACCCAAACTTCTCAATCCAGACGGGCGAACAGAAAAGCCGTGGTGTTGAACTCGATATTGCAGGTGAAATTTTGCCAGGCTGGAAAATTGCGGCTGGATATGCCTACACAGATGCCCGGATCACGGATGACAATACTTTTGCGATCGGGAATCGCATTAATAATGTTCCAGAACATGCCGTGAGTTTATGGACAACCTATGAAATTCAAACAGGCTCTCTCAGGGGGCTAGGCTTTGGGCTTGGCATCTTTTACGTGGGTCAGCGCCAAGGCGATTTAGACAATTCTTTTCAGGTTCCCAGCTACACGCGCACTGATGCTTCCCTGTTCTATCGTCGAGATAATTATCGGATTGGATTAAACATTGAGAATTTGTTTGACGTTAGCTATTTCGAGACGGCGGAAAGTTCCCTGCGGGTTTATTATGGTGCTCCCTTTACGGTAAGGGGCACAGTTTCTTGGACATTTTAATTTCTTGAACATTTGGGAGTTTATTTGGGTGCATCCTAATTTTGTACAAAGGGCAAACGGCAGTTATACACATTCGGAATACTCTTGTTTATTTGAAAGCTGTAAAGATGTGAAATGATAATGATCTGTAAATCCTGGTGGCACCGCATCAAACTGTTCTTGGTAGGAACTCTGATTGTGGTTTTGATTCAGAGTTGTAATGGCATGTTGAGCCAACAATCGCAGTCCCAAAAATCTGGGGCCGCATCAGCGAACTGTCGAACCGTCCAACATGAATTAGGAAAAAGTTGCATTCCACTTAATCCACAACGAGTGATCGTGACGGATCAAGAAAGTTTAGAAATTTTAATCGCGTTGGGCTTAAAGCCGATCGCTGCTGCAAGCTCAAGTCGAGTAGGTGATAAGTCATCTATTCTGAATGGCAAAATTGATGCAATTACCAATTTAGGAAAGGAGGGACAACCTAACATTGAGAAAATGGTGCAACTAAAACCCGATTTGATCATCGGGACATACATCGTGCCTCAGAACTATGAATTATTTTCACGAATAGCACCAACTATTTCAATAGAACCGATTCACGCTGAGTGGAAAAAAACGTTGCGACAGTTTGCGGAGATGTTAAATAGAAGCCAAGAAGCTGAAAAAATGCTAGATGATTATCACCAAAGAATTGAAGACTTAAGATCCATTTTTAAGCAAAAGCTTGGTGATACTAAAGTTTCCGTAATGCGGTTTTACACAACTCTCGAATTCACACAATTTATGAATCACATATCGTTTCCCGGAAGCGTTATTGAAGAACTACAATATGTCTCTATTCCTAACGTTCAGCGGCAATTAGGAGGGTCGGACTATACCTATGTGCAGGTCAGTTTGGAGCGGGTAGACTTGCTCGATGCAGATGCAATTTTTGTAGTAGTTGATCCTGGAGCTAATAACAACTTTAAAGTCTATGAAACTAGCCCCTTATGGCAAACATTAAATGCAGTAAAAAATCAGCGGGTCTACCTTGTAGATTCAAGCTATTGGGTCTTTGGAAATATTCTTTCAGCAAATGCAATTCTGAATGATGTATCTAACCATCTCATAAAGGGAAATCGTTAATATCAAAAACCGTTGTTCCAATTGCAACAAATGAAAGATAAATCATGAATTTTCTGTGCGTACATTTACTATCATTTGGTTCGGTCGGCTTGTTTCAACGATCGACAGCTATGTGACCGAATTTGCTTCAATTTACTGCATTTGCTTTGCCCCGAATGCGCCAGAGCAGAATCCGATTGAGGATGTCTGGTTGCAAGCAAAAAACTATCTCCGCCAACGCTACATTTATGGACTGGCTACCCTCCTTTGATCTTTCTCAGCTCACCAATTGGATGATTGTGCGAACCCCACACGATCAATCGACGAGTTGACGCGATCGCTCCATGAGTTGGCGCGATCTCTCCACGAGTTGCCGCGATCAATTCACAAGTTGCCGCGATCACTCCACAAGTTGCCGCGATCAATCCATGAGTTGACGCGATCGCTCCACGAGTTGATGCGATTAATCCACGAGTTGATGCGATTAATCCACGAGTTGGATTGATCACTCCACGAGTTGACGCGATCAATCCACAAGTTGCCGCGATCAATCCGCAAGTTGACGCGATCAATCCACAAGTTGGCGCGTCAAACCGTCAAACTAAGAAAACAAGATTTCATTGCAATCAGCAAAATTCTTCTATGAATTCAAACTAATCTTGCCCGAAGTCCTGCCGCTCCGCCCCTCGTAGTAACCCTAACTCTTGAGCACTGATCAGATGCCCTGTTGAAGCAACAAAGCACCCGCAAGACTCAGATGATTGGTCATGGTTCTCATCAGCCATACATCTTCCGTGGCTTAATAACGTGTTGCTTGCCTCACTCAGAAAGAACACTCCATGCTTTCTCACGGGTCTGCTCGCACCTAAACGCAAAAGATCTTCATCTTGCTCAACTTTGCGCCAAAAGCTCAGAACAATGCTTTCAGCAGCAACCGAGGATGGAGCAAGGTACTGGGAGGCTTCAGCATATGAGCCATTTCTAGGAATTGTAGATGAACCTCAACATCCTTTTGGGCGCGATCGGTGAGCCGATCCGCATACCCCTGAAACAGATTTCCTGCCCAACTTTGCGCGACGGCTCCCTTCGTAGTGGGGAACTTTGAATCGAATCCCGTTGCCAGTGACCAGGGAAAAGCATTGCTTCGAGCAAGTTGTTTTTGAAAACTTGCACCGTTGAAGGTCAGAGATCGACGCTGTTGGGGTTGACTTAGCCAGCGTCGAAGAATGAGTGATGATATTGCACTTACGGTCATCCCCTGTCCATACACCGGACAGAGCGCACACACCGCATCTCCGATCGCAATTAAGCCATCTGGCAGTTCAATGTCTTCATAGTGATAGAGTCGGTTTGCTGTCGCCCGATGCGCTCGAACTTCAGAGAGAGGTTCTGCTTGAGCGATCGCTTGATAAAAGGCGGGATCAGAGAGACTCCGAGCGAATTGCAGAAAGCCTTGCTCCTGAAGCGGCGGATAGTCTCGTCCATAACCACCTAAAGTGGCAATCCATTCCTGATTTTCCACTTCAGCTAAATATCCCAAGCGCGGCTGATGCGGAGGTTCGTGGCTAATCAATAGAATCTTGCAATCCGGTTGAAACTGAGGGGGAATGCGGTAACGACGAGTAGCATAACCTAATCCAGGATCAATCACGGTAGCAGGGGGTGAAATCAACCCTAAGTCTTGCAGCCACTGAGGGGTTTGAGTACTTCGACCACTCGCATCGACCACGAGTTGTGCTGAACATTCTTGCAAGGTGTCACCTTGCTGTAGTTTAATCCCCTGAATTGAGCCGCGATTGGCTTTGCCAAGCTCCGAAGGAGCGCTACAAAGTCCCACAACTCGTTGTTCTTGTAAAAACTCAACGTTGCGCAGTTGACTTACCCGTTGCCGAAGCGTACTTTCTAGCAAAGGACGAGTGCAAGTGTAAGACCCCATTCCTGATGCCGCTTCAGTCGTTGGAGCCCAGTTGCCGCGCTGGAAACAAAGAAAATCTTTGCCCCAGTCCAACGAAACAGCTCCGGCAGCATGAAGGGCTTCCCCAATGCCTGGGAATAATTCTTCTAGAATCCTGTAGCCTCTAGTAAGTAGAACATGGGGCTGAACGGACTGAGGCACTCCGCGGCGAGGCTCAGCCGTGAGAGGAAGACGATCTCGATCCACGATCGTCACGCGATCGAACTGCTCAGATAAAACACGAGCCGCGAGCAATCCAGCAATGCTGCCGCCGATGACGATCGCATGGTGATTTCGTTGAGTAGGCATGGCTTGAACCAGGGGAAAGAGCATCGTAACGGGCTGTTAAGCATATCTTTTTAGATATCCATGAATTCTAAGAGGTGCTCCCGTCGCTTTTGCACTAAAAGCAACTTTAAGGAATCTAAGCAGGAGAATTCACGAGCTTGGCTTAAGTGCATTTTCGCCCATACTACAAGTCCAGTGCTATTTTTGCGGGTCGTGGACGGCAGGTGAGCTTATCCGTTAGGCCGCATCCTGATTTCAATCAAAATCTATCAGGAGAAATTTATGCCAACTCAAAGTATTTCTACGCTGTTTCTTCCAGATTGTTGCTTGAGCAGTTTCTTAGTCAAAGTAGAGATTTAAGAAGACTTTCTGGAGATCGCTTAGTCTTCATGGTAATCAGTATTGACCAACAACTGAATTGCTACAGGGGGTTACTATGTCCATCGATTATGCAAAAGCCTTAAAATACGCCGTTTTTTGCCAAAAAGTTTATGAGAAATTTGACCCTCTCCTCAAGTTCGATGGCATCACCGTCAAACCGCTCCTGATTAATGACCCGAAGACGGATACTCAGTGCGCCATTTTATCAGAAGGGACAGCTGCGACCATTGTCTTTCGAGGCAGTGAATCGTCCGAGGATTGGGAAACTGATTTTAACACCACCCTGGAGCGTGGCCAGTTTGACCAAAAGGTCATCCGTGACTTGATTGTTGAGCCTAAGGAAAAAACGTATCCCTATGCTGGCTCTAACAGCTCAGGAGCACTCATACACAGGGGGTTTGTCGCTGCTTACTTTGCCGTGCGAGGCCAAATTCACGATTACATTAAAAGCAGTGGGGTATCGAGTGTGGTTGCAACCGGACACAGTTTAGGCGGTGCATTGGCAACCTTATGTGCTGTGGATATTCAATACAATTTTTCCGATCAGGTCACCATCGAAGCGTACACCTATGGCGCACCAAAAGTGGGGAATGATGGATTCCAAGAGTCCTATAACCAACGGGTTTCCAACAGCTACCGAGTGGTTCACGGTATGGATCTGGTACCAGAGTTACCGCGATGGTGGCAGGGATATCGTGCTGTAGACAAGGAAATCCGGATCGGGCGACGGTTCAGTCCCAACTTCATCAGTCAACGGTTTAAGGATCACTACATTGATCGCTATATTGCCGTTCTCGGACAACTAGCAAAGTAGCGGATTGGCTTGCAAAAGTTGTGCGATCGCGCTCAGAGGACGTCTGAGAAGCAGTAAATATGACTCATTTGTTAAATGAAAGATTGAACCATTCATTCCAGCCGCTCAATCGGATGGCTCAACTCATGAGGTGCAATGGGCAAGCGAATTTAGCTTGACCATGGCCAGCTGGTCGGGAAATATCAAGGGTGAAAGGCGGTGGTGGAGTGAACTGCCTTTCTGCTTAAACGCCTCCTGTAGCCCAACCTTCAAGACAGTGGCGTTGCTCGAATAGGAGCGGTTGGTCGGATGGCTCAATTCTGTGTGGGTTACCCTTCTGTACTAGTAATAGAAAGACAGGTCAGCTTGAAGAAGTTTAGGCACGATCAAAAAATCCTTCTAGATTTCTCTAACAGCACTTAATTCCGGCCTTCTTGTTGTTTTAGTTGAAAGGGTCGAATCAGGAGAATGACAATGACTATGCGAACAGAACTCAATTAAGGAAGGGAAGCGGAAACTTGACCGCAAGATAGATTACACCCGCAAACGCGAAGAGTGTCGCAAACCCAATATAAACCATCTTGAATTCGTGATGTTCGATCGCATCTTCAAGCTTTTGATTCAGCTCTTGGCGAAATTCATTGATCTTCTCTTTATCTGCTTGATCGACTGGCGGACGTTGAGCCTTTCTAACCATACCGCTCCGTTCTTCCAACGTGACATCTTGCTTTAAGACAGATTGCCCAATCTCGATCGCAGAATCACGCCTCACATATCTGACGGATTCCGCCCTAAAAAACGCTATTCCTCGTATCAACGTGGGAACTGTAAGCCCATCTCTAAACTTTGCAAAATGAGTGGGGCGATCGCACGTGCTAAAAAACTTTTGGTATGCAGTTGAATTCAGTACTGCTGTAACAGCCAAACCAAAACAAGTCACGCTCATGGGACAGCACTATGTCCTGTACCGAGATGCGAATCGTCAGGTCGTAGCCCTCGACGATCGATGTGCCCATCGTGGGGCAGCCTTATCTGGGGGTTGGGTCGAGGAAGGCTGTCTACGCTGCCCCTACCACGGTTGGAAATATCAATCAGACGGCGCTTGTATTCAAGTTCCGGCAAACGAAGCAGACGTGTCTATTCCGAAGCGGGCGCGAGTTGGAACTTACCCAGTGCAAGAAAAGTACGGTTTTGTTTGGGTATTTGTCGGTGATTTGCCAGAGCCAGAGCGTCCACCGATTCCACCTTTTCCAGAATTTGACGATCCAGCTTGGCGACAAGTTCAGGGCGAATACGTTTGGAATGCTCACTATACTCGCGTCATTGAGAGCGGCTTAGATACCTCCCATGCGCCTTTTGTTCACGCTGCTTTCTTCAACAACCGGGACGATGCAGAGGTGTGGGATTACGAGGTTCATAGTGAAGAGTGGAGCACAAGTGCTACCGTTCGCACCAAGCCACCCAAACGAGTAGGATTGCTGAAATACATTGTGAAACGCGATCGCCCTTTCTCCAGCGCTACCTTGACCGTTCACATGCCTAACATCAACCGCATTGCACTAGATTTCAACTTTCGCGGTTACCAATATATTTACTTTGCCACTAACATTCCGGTTGACGAAACTACAACCTTAACGAAATGGATTGGAGTCCGGAACTTCCTCACTCAACCTTGGGCAGACTACAACTCCATCAAAAACACTGTCGATACCTATCTAGAAGACAAAGCAGTGATCGAGGCACAGGAACCTCGCGTTGTGCCCTATGGAGTCACGGAAGAGGTTTTAGTTGCCTCAGATAATTTGCTGGTCGCCTACCGCAAGCTGCTTCGCAAATTTCTGGATAAAGGCTGGGGAATTGGAGATTACTTGACTAAAGCAGGGCACAAGCAAACACTGCTGGAGAATGCTGAATATAACCAATTGTCCTTTGAACATGTGGCTACTCCACTAGTTGAGCAGCCTGTAGAAGCTGCCAAGGTTTAAGGAGACTCTAATGATGTTCAAGAATTTTTGGTACGCCGTTGAGTTTAGCAATGCGATCACAAAGCGTTCTACCCTCATCACGCTGATGGGTAAAAAAATGGTTGTGTACCGCGACAGCCAGGGTAGGGTGGTGGCGCTCGATAATCGTTGTGCTCATCGAGGCGCATCTTTAGCGGGTGGTTGGGTTGAAGGAGACTGTATCCGCTGTCCCTATCATGGTTGGCGATATCAGGCAGATGGTTCCTGTAGTGAGATTCCGGCAAATCCAGCCGCAATTCCCATTCCTAAGCGAGCTAGGGTTGAGGCTTATCCTGTCCAGGAGAAATACGGGTTTATCTGGATATTTATCGGCGATCTACCAGAGCGCGATCTCTTCGAGATATCTGCTTCAGCAGATCGCCCACCGCTGCCCTCGTTCCCTCAGTTTGAGAATCCTACTCGTGAACCCTCTCAGAGTGTCTATACCTTTGACGCCCATTTCACTCGCACCATGGAGAACACCCTGGATGTCTCTCATGCGCCATTCATGCATCGAGGTTCGGTAGGAAAAAGCAAAACTCCTGAGAACACCGTGATTGAGGATTATGACCTGGAAGTTACGGAATGGGGATTATCGGCAACGCTAGGGATCAAGATTAACCGCATTAACGGACCCATGCGATTTTTCTTGAGAGAGGATGATCAAGACCCTTGGAAACAATATATTTTTGCACCACCTAATATTACCTATTCCGGTGTTAATTTTGGTCGGTTCAAGATTGAAAGTATTCTGGCTCACATTCCCGTCGACGAAAATACTACGATCGTGAAGTCAGTCAGTATTCGCAGTTTCCTAAACCATACCCCTTTGATTAGCAACTGGCTAGACCACAACACCGCTCAGGTCGGAACCCGCATTTGTATGGAAGATAACGTGGTTGTTCAAACTCAACTTCCCCGACTTGCGCCCCTTCATAACAGCACTGAACTGATGGTTGCATCAGATGCCACGTTGATTGCTTATCGAAAACTACTGAAGAAGTTTTCGGAGATGGAATGGATGATGGAAGCTTCCTGATCTGCTCCTCACCTGCGACATTGATTTCATTGCCCTATATTGTGCTTGTGTGCTTGGTTTATGGTGCAAAAACAAATTACTTTAAGGACAGTTGGCTACTGGCTAATTGGGGCAATCTCAATTACGTCGTTGGGTTTAAGCGCAGTGTATTTGTCCCAGTCTAAAGCCAAGCAAAATGCTGATGCCGGTTCATCCATTCAACCTGCCTCGGTGCGAACTGTTGCTGCTTTAGGTCGAATTGAACCCAAAGGATCGATCATCAAGCTGTCTGTTGTGAATGCGAAAGATAGCCGGGTTGATAAGCTGTTGGTCAAGGAAGGCGATCAGGTGCGGGCAAGGCAATTAATTGCCATTTTGCAGGGATTAGATAAGAAACAGGCCGCGGTTGAAGAAGCGAAACAAAATGTCGCTGTCATGCAAGCAAAGCTAGCACAAACCAGAGTCGGGAATGCAACCATAGGCGGGCTTTCTGCACAAAAGGCAGCTATCACGCGCTTAAAAGCGCAATCTAGCACTGAAATCAGCGCAAGGCAAGCTGTCATTGCTCGCGCTGAAGCGGAGTTTCGGAATACTCAAACAACCTACGAGCGATCGCAGCAACTCCGCAAAGACGGGGCAATTAGTGCCTCTGCTTTAGATAACGATCGTAAGAGTTTTGAAACAGCAAGCGCTTCATTGAACGAAGCAAAAGCGCAACTGGAAAATACAAAGCTGACCTTATCTGCACAAATTGAGCAAGAAACTGCCAAACTGCAAGAGTTGAGTGAAGTCCGTCCAGCCGATTTACGAGTTCCGCAAGCTGAGGTAGATTACGCGCTGACCCAACAAAAAGGAGCTGAAACTGAACTGGAAGATTTCTATGTGCGATCGCCAGTTTCAGGTCAGATCTTGAGAATCAATACCCAGATTGGGGAACAGGTTAGTGCGGAACAGGGCATTGTGGATCTGGGACAAACCGACCAAATGTATGCCGTTGCCGAGGTCTACGAAACCGACGTTCCGAAGGTCAAACTTGGACAACGAGCTTTGATCACGAGCGAGAATGGCGGTTTTAATGAGAAATTACAAGGCACTGTTGATCAAATCGGACTACAAATCAAAAAAACTGATGAGTTGAGTACAGATCCAGCAGCAGACAAAAATGCCCGAGTTGTGGAAGTCAAGATTCGGCTTGATCCAGAGGATAGCAAAAAGGTTGCAGAACTGACTTACATGCAAGTGCGAGTTCAAATTCGCTTGGACTAGTGCATCAAATTCGCGAAAAAAATCATTGATTGAACATCGACCATGTACTTTCTCTTTCCTAAAAAACTGGTCAGTCGCTTTGCACAGGAACCTCCGCTTGCCTGGTCCCAGCTTTCCCATCAGAAGGTTCGTTTGATAGTCGGGCTAGCGGGAATTTCCTTCGCCAACATTCTCATCTTCATGCAGGTGGGCTTTCGAGCAGCTATGTTCGATGGAGTGTCTCGTATTCAAGAGCACTTACAAGGGGACCTATTCCTTGTCAACAAAACAGGTCAGTTTCTTGGGAATAAAACATTTTCCAAAGCACAGCTCTATCGAGCCAATGCGATCGCAGGAATTGCATCTGTTGACCCGCTTTACTACAGCCGCAGTTCCTGGGTGAACCCGAAGACCAAAGAACTGGCGGATGTGAATATCATTGCCTTTAATCCAGCCCGATCGGTGATGGATTTACCGGAAATTCAGGGGCAACTCAGCACGATCGTGCAACAAGATACGGTTCTCTTTGATAGCAAGTCCCTTGCTTCCCTTGGTCCTGTGAGTGAGCTGTTCAACACAGGAGAAAGCATTAATACCGCAGTCAGTGGGCGCAAAATGTGGGTTGGTGGACTCTATAGTCTGGGAAGTAGCCTGTTTAAGCAGGGGCATATCGTTATGAGCGATACAAACTACTTGCGGGTCGTTGGTCAAGCCGGAGCAGACGAAGTTCACCTTGGTATTATCACCCTGGAGCCTGGAACCAATCCTGATGCTGTGATCCAAGGCTTGCAGAGACTGTTGCCGCAAGACATCAAGGTTTTGAATCGGCAAGAGTTCATCGCTTTAGAGCAAGGCTACTGGGCAAAACAACCGCCTGGTATTATTTTCAACTTTGGCACCGTGATGGGTTTTATTGTAGGTATCGTGATCGTTTACCAGGTCTTGTATACCGATGTGAATGATCATTTACCCGAATATGCAACGTTGAAGGCGATTGGCTACGCTGATTTGCAACTGCTAGGCATTATCTTTCAAGAAGCGTTGATTTTAGGGGTGCTAGGTTTTTTACCTGGATTTGCCTGTTCCGTTGGTATGTATGGCTTGCTAGGAAACTTAACTCGTGTTGCAATTGTGATGCGTTTCGATGTTGCGCTACAAGTGTTTATTCTGACGCTGTTGATGTGTTTGATATCAGCCGCGCTCGCGGTGCGAAAATTGCAATCTGCTGATCCAGCCGATGTATTTTAGAGTCATTATAAGCGATTGATAGATATGTCTCAAATGCCTGTCATTACAGCAAAGAAGCTTAATCACACCTTTGGTAAAGGTACGCTGCGAAAACCTGTTCTTTCAGATATTGATCTGGAGATCTATCCAGGAGAGATTGTAATTCTGACAGGTCCTTCTGGCAGTGGAAAAACGACGCTGCTGAGCTTAATGGGAGGGTTGAGATCGGTTCAGGAGGGTAGTTTAAAGGTTTTGGATCAGGAACTGTGCGAAGCCAGTAAAAAACAACTGGTTCAGGTGCGGAGCCGAATTGGATATATTTTTCAGGCTCACAATCTACTGGAATGTTTAACTGCCCAACAAAATGTGGGAATGTCTCTGCGTTTGCACAAGGATCTTTCGTTGGTTGAGCGGATCAATCGTTCAGTGGCCATACTCCATGCCGTCGGTTTAGGGCATCGGATCAACTATTACCCGGATGATCTCTCTGGTGGACAGAAACAACGGGTCGCGATCGCTCGTGCCTTGGTGAGCCAACCCAAAATGGTTCTGGCAGATGAACCCACAGCGGCATTGGATAGTAAATCGGGACGAGATGTTGTGGAAATTATGCAGCAATTGGCAAAAGAGCAGGGATGCACCATTCTACTTGTCACTCATGACAACCGTATTTTAGACGTCGCCGATCGTATTATCCATATGGAAGATGGACGACTGGCAACGAATGCCGCATAGATGGAGGGTTTAATCCTGAAATTTGTGGAATACTGCTCTAGCATCCAAGGAAAGCGATCGTTGTAGTCCCTCTTTAGTGTTGAGTTCTCTGCATCAATTCAACCTACACTTAATCATCCATTCAAATATCGTTTATTCGATTAAAGCCATTTATCAAGGCTGACAGCAACCGACTGTTAGCGATCGATAAATGGCTTTAATTTTGCAATTAACTAAGCAGCTGCTTGGGGAGACATCGATCGTAAATTCATCCACGTTGTTCCAAATGCCAGCAGGATGAAGAGCGACCCCAGCCAAAATGGAGATAACATGCCGAACTGATCGAAACACCAGCTTGCCCACAGAGGACCCAGGATTGAAGCAATACTTTGTAGCCCTTGAGCGCTTCCAAGCGTACGCCCCTGTTCCTGAGCGGAAACGCGATTGGAAATCAACCCTCTGAGACAAGGTAAAATCAGCCCCACACCGAGCGCCAATAGTCCTTGACTTAAATAAAGCAATACATAAATAGTAGGACTGTCTGATGGAATGACCACAATCAGCCCCAAGCCGAGCGCCAACGCAACTAGTCCAGCCAACGTTAGCTTCCCTTCACCAAAGGCAGGAATCAGCTTGCGAATCAGCCCTCCCTGAATCAGGGTAGAAAGAACGCCAATAAATACAAACACAAGAGCAGCTGAGGAGGGACCCCAACCAAAGCGACGGTTGAGAAAGAGGACAAAAATGCTGGAGAACCCAGAAAACGCAAAGTTAAAAATAAAGGTCGTCCACAAAAATCCTTTGATGCGATCGTGCTGAAATAGGTCGCTGATTTGACTGAAGGGATTCAAGTCCTTCCAGCCAGAAACTCGACGATTTTCAGGGGTGAGAGATTCAGGCAGGCTAACCCAGCCCAGAATAAAGTTGAGAAGTGCGACAGTGCCCGCAAAAAAGACTGGTAAATTGATATTAATCCCTGCTAACGACCCGCCGAGTGCCGGTCCCAGCACAAACCCTAGCCCAAAGGCAGCTCCTGTGAGACCAAAGTTTTTGGCGCGATCGGCAGGGGTTGAAATATCAGCAATATACGCTTGAGCCGTTGCCGCTACACCGCCAGTCACACCATCAATCATCCGTGAGACAAACAGAACCCAAAGACTGCCTGCCAAGCCAAACATGTAATAGGAGAGAGAAGTTCCTAAAACGCAGATCAGCAGAACCGGACGGCGACCGTAGCGATCGGACAAGGAGCCAATTATGGGTGTCGCAAAAAACTGCGCCAACGCAAAGGACGCCGTTAGCAACCCAAGCGTCATTGCATCTGTACGAAATCTTTCTAACAAAAAGGGCAGGATTGGAAACAGGATACTCTCCCCTAACTTATCTAACAAGATGGTGATGAAAATGAAAAGTAAGGGGGAAATCTTGCGTCGGAATTTAGTATGTGGCATGAATTGCTGTGTTTGTCTCAAACAGTAGATATCTAGACAGGCGATAGCTGCGCGTGCTTAGCAAGCCATTTTTGCAGCATAGGATTGACTAATTCGGGGGCTTCATCTTGAGGGCAATGCCCAACCCCTTCTAACGGAATGAATTCTTCAACGATCGGAAAATCAGCCAACGCTTTTCCTTTTGCAAATGGCTCAAATGGATCTGCCGTACCCCATGCGATCAAGACAGGACAAGCAATTTGGGGTAATAAATCTTCTGGTAGAGGCCCTTTAGAGTAAGTGATAAAAGAAAGGAAAACATCTGCTGCACCCGGCTCCTGAGTGGGCTGTAGCAAAATATCAATTAATTCATCTGTTACCGCTTCTGAACGACCATAAGCTTTCAGCAGTACCTTCCGCATTACTTTTGGCTGTGCCAACTTTGAAAAGAAATAATGTCCGATCGGAGGGTAGGTCAGAATTTTCTGGACGAGGGGAAAGGTGATACGACGATACCAGTTGAGCTTACGCTCGTGTTGTAACCGCAGTGCACAATCTAGCAGCGCGATCGCCCGCACCCTTTGAGGAGCCATGACAGCCGCTTGCAGGGCAACGATACAGCCGATCGAATTTCCTACTAAATACACTGGCTCCCCAATCACTTCTTGGCAGAACGCCGTGATTTGCTCTCCCCAAGTGTCAAACCGATACTCAATCGGATTTTCAGGGGGAGTTCCAGGAGCAGGTTTAGCAGATTGACCAAAACCAATCAGATCGATCGCATAAACTCGATGATGTTCGGCTAAGACTGGAATATTCTTACGCCAATGGTCGCTCGACGCTCCTAATCCATGAATCAAAAGGACAGCAGAACCTTGAGTGCCTGCAGTCTGAAAGCGAATCGGATGACCGCGCCATTGCCAAATCTGTGAGGCAGGCAGCACTGCTGTGGGTTGATTTACGGTAGGCTCATTTGCAATCATGGCAACTCCTTATGAAGAAACTAGAATTGATATCGATTAGGAATCCAGGGCATTCCAAATATTGGAGGGGACTTGACGACCACGCCTTGAAGCGAGACAAGGCTGATAACAGATTTGTCCCTCGGATTCCGTTGCCTGCAAAAAACCTTCCGCCGCTAATTTCTCTAACAGCGATCGCGCGGGTCCTTCGGGGTTGTACCCTACGTCAATCGCTTCACCTTCCAAATAGTTAGTAACCTCAATGAAACTTACAGAGCGCTGACGTAGCAGCCAGTTCATTAAACCGCGCTCAAGATCGGGAAGGAACAGTAGATCTGCCATCGTCTTTGTACCGGGCTGTCCCCGATCAGACGACGAGGGTTGGCGTATACCCATCGTCATTCATGCTCCTATTGTCGTTATCGTTTTTTGTAGCGATAGACCTGTATACAGTATGGGAACAATAGCCGCGAAACTATCGCTCCTGTGAAAATTCAGCATTATGGAAAAGCGCACCTATTCGTCGGGCGAAACGATTTATGGCGAAGGAGACGAAAGCCAGACGGTTTATCTGATTAAAACTGGCAAAATTGAAATTATTGATACCTATCCCGAAACGGGAAGTGTTGTCTCGAAGTCTTTGAACGCAGGTAAGGTGTTTGGAGAGGTTGAAGTGATTGATGGTAAGCCTCGATCGTCTACTGCCAAGGCAGTAGAACCCTCAAAGCTGTTAGTCTTCGGTCATACAGAGATTCTAGATATTTTATTTCGTCGTCCTGAAGACAGTTTAGTCCTAGCGCGTGACACGTTTGATCGCTTGCGGCAACTCTACAGCACAGATAGCCTAGAATCGGAAATGGTTAAATTGCGCGAAGAGATGCACGAGACGATTAAAAAAGCGGTGGTTAGCCATGAATCTCGTGTGGTAAAAAGTCATAACGGAATGGCAGCGATCGCGGTTCCAATTGTAGTATTAGTCGCGATCGTAGTTGGTATTCAAATCTATTTGCATTAATAGAGCAATTGCTAGAAAATTCCGGCTTCTGAAGGCCCCTTAACCCAGAGGGGCTTTTTTTGATTGCATCACAAACCTAAAATCTGAATTGACTTCTCAAGCACTTCATCCGGATCGAAGGGTTTAGTCATGTATAAATCTGCCCCTACTTCCGCACCTTTCTGCTTGTCCAACTCTTGCCCTTTTGCAGTCAACATAATGATGTAAATATCTTGAACATTCAACTCATTTTTGACGGTAGAACAAACATCAAAACCGTTCAGATGAGGCATCATCACATCGAGAAAGACTAATTGAGGATGCTCAGCTTTAATGATTTCTAGCGCTTCATGTCCGTTTGTAGCGGTGATCAGTTCGACCCCTTGGTCCTCTAATTCTTCGAGTGTTTGTTCTAGAAGAAGACGAATGTGAAATTCATCATCAACGATCAAGATTTTTTGTGACATAGCGTTTGTGTCCCCGAATAAGAGATTTTAAGAACTTCGCCAACTGTTGCTTAAGGCAAGGTTGAATCAGATTTGTGATCTGCAATTAAGAGAAGGAAAACGTTTTCGAGTCCTTTTTCAAACTTTAAAGTTTTCACTGCCGTTGAATGTTCCCAAAACTTTGCATTAGCAATCACCGTATCAGGTTGAGTGGAGAGTGTTTTTTCGATCAATTCTGCATCGTTTGAGGCTTCGCTCGTGCTAAAGCCTTGCGCTTGTAGAATTCCAACTAGAGTTTTAGTTGCTAATTCATCTTCATCAACGACTAAAACTTTACGTCGAGAGCTTCCTTGAGCAATCAGCAAATCTACTTCATGTAACAACAATTCAGCGTTAATTGGCTTTGTTAAATAGCGATCGACACCAACTTGTAACCCGCGTTCTTTGTCATCCACGATCGACAAAATGATAATGGGAATGCCCATCGTTTGCGGATCATGTTTCAGTACCGCCGCGACATCAAATCCTGTCATATCTGGCATCATCACATCAAGAATAATCAGATGGGGCTTTTGCTGTTTAACGATCGCAACGGCTTCCCTACCATCTTTGGCTTCTAAGATCTGATAGCCTTCTGCTTCTAGGTTTTGCCGCAAGAGTTCTCGAATTGGGGCTTCATCATCAACGATAAGAATCGTTTTTTGCGATCGATTTGTCTCAGAATCCTGGTGAATCACTTGCTCTCGAAGTTGCTGCACCAAGGTACTGAAATCAATTTTTTGGACTAGATTCGTCTCGACTTTGATTGGAAGCGTAAACGAAAATGTGCTGCCCTTTCCAAGTTCGCTCTCAACCCAAATCTTGCCGTTATGATGCTCGACGATTTGTTGGCAAATCGGCAATCCTAACCCAGTTCCTTTTGGCTTATCGGTTAAGGTGTCTCCCACTTGCTTAAATTTTTCAAACACTTTCTGATGATCGTCCGCCGCAATTCCAGCGCCCGAATCAATCACACTCATGCAGACATGATCTCCAATGCGAATTGCTTTACACGTGACAGAGCCATGATCAGTGAATTTAACCGCATTGGAAATCAGATTGATCACAACTTGAACAATCCGATCATGATCGCCTATTACGTTTGGTAATTCTGGTTCGATTTGCTGAATCAGTTCGAGATGTTCGGCTTGAAAGAGCGCAGAGGTCGACGCGATCGCGTGTTCAATTACTTTACTCACATTCAGCACTTCCATCTTCCAATCAACTTTGCCCGCTTCCATTTTGGCAATGTCTAACACATCATTGATCAGTGAGGTCAAGCGCATTCCTTCCGATACGATGATGTCAATATTGTCTTCAACTTGCCGGATTGTTCGCAACACCTTCTTTTCTTCGCTGGCAACTGCTGGAAAGACGACTTCATCGAGTTTCTTTTTAATAATTTTGGCAAAGCCCAATACCGAAGTTAAGGGCGTTCTTAGTTCATGAGAAACTGTCGAAATGAAATCGGTCTTCATTTGATCCACTTCTTTCTCTGAGGTGATGTCGCGAATCAGAATTACAGAACCGATCGCGGAGCGGTCTAACGTTCCTTCGCTCTCAGATTGAGCGGTCTTCAGAATCACGGTTGCAACAGCTTTACCGATACCACCGTCGTTCAAGGCAATCTCAGCCGTAAAAACCTGATGGGGATGCTGTTGAGTTTGAGCAATTAAATCAGTGATCTCGTGGCTAAACACGATCGCGGCATCTTGCTGTGCTAAATCAGTAGATTCGATGCCAAACATTTTAGACAGAGCAGGATTACAGCGCGTGATTTTGCCATTAATGTCAGTGACTAACAATCCATCGACCAACGTATCCATAATGGCTCCCAGATAAGCCAGAGCGTCTTGAAGCTGAGTGCTAGTCTGCGCGAGTTGTTTGTTTAGACGTGATTCCTGAATGGCGCGATCACGGGTTTCTTCTAGTTGACGCAGTTGTTGTAAGGCAATGAGAATTGCCAATGCCAACAGTGTTCCGACGACGATGGCAAGCAAATGTAGAGCATCTAATTGCTGCTCTACATTCTCCCGTGGAATCACCAACGCTACTGACCAATCTGTCTTTTGAATTGGGGCATAAGCCACATAAACCCATTGATCATCGAGCCGCATCAAATTAACGCTGTGCTGCCGATCAATCATCGCCCGCGCGATTTTGGCTAATGCTGGATTCGCGCTATCTAAAAAGCTTTGAGTGCCTTCGGTGAGTTTGGAATTGGGATGAGCGATCGGAACACCTTTAGAATCAAGTGCAAAAGCATAGCTGCCTTTTCCGAGTTGAGTGTCGGCAACGACTTGGGAAACATGGGCGGTGGGAATATTACCTGCTAAGTTGCCAATCACTTTTGGTTGTTGTGATAGATCGTTAGGAAGGTTATAGGACGATAGACTTTTGGAGCGAATATCAGCTCTATCATCAGGAATTTGAGCGTAGTTTGCGCGGGGAAACGACCACACAGGAACGGAAATATTGATCTGACGCTTGCCCGTTGTTCGAGAGATGATCATATCCGATACATTCGGCTCACCTTTCATCGCGCGTTGAAAATATTCGCGATCGCTGAGATTTTGCCCTTTAGCAAGTCCAACACGTGTCGTGTAATATGTTCCATCCGGATTGACGAGAATAAACATCCAAAAGTCAGCCAACCGATCCTGCTCCAATTGCAAAAAAGGTTCTGCAATGTCCCAATTCATCGATCGTACTTCATAGCTACTCGCTAACGTTTCAACTCCACCCAGCTGTTTTGCTAACCAAGTATCGATCTCGCTTCCTGCTTTTTCCACTTTCAGAAGCGCATTGTGTTTCAGTGTATTGAGAATCAAACCTCGGACGACCCAATAGCTAGTGAAGGCGACGATTCCAACAGCCGCAATTGAACCACCAACTAAGAGCACAGAGACGATTCTATTGCGATTTAAGGGTTCATCGTTGGGTTGACGTTTTTTGCGTTTAAGCCAGGATAGAGGGATCATGTTTGGTTTTAAGCCTTAGCAATGCAGGAGTTGTTAGAGTTAGAATTCGGGATGAAGAAATAACACGTATAGGGTTCTTTCTGTTCCACGACTCTGAAGTAAAGCCGAATTCGATCAATAAGATTTAGTTCTAGCGATTCAATTTCTTTTTTAAAACGTTGAGATATGATTTCTAAATCTATAAAACTACCGTTCTTATGTTCACCTAATATAATCAGCAACCGTCCTTTGACACGATATTGAATTTGTAGAGCAACATTGGGATCACTAATTTCTGAGTGCAAGTATCGAGTGATTACTTGATCAAGATCTTTTAATTGATAGTTCTGTTGAGTATAAGACCGTAAAAATTGAACATCTTGTCTTAAATCGCGCGAGGGTAACTTGTCTTCAGTGAGTTCTTGAGCCGTTGGTTTGGGTGCGTCTGGATTTTTTAGCGCAACGCTAACCGCCGTTGAATTCTGCAATGCGATCGGCAACTGCTTCAATATCAGCAACATGCTAAATACACCTAGAAAAGTACTTCCTACAAAGGTGAGATGCATAGACGAATTAAAGAAGCAACCGCTAGAGAAAACAACTAACAGCACAAAAATTGAAAACGGAAAAGACATCGCTAGCAAGGCTGTAGCAAATTCGGTATCAAAGAACAGTTGATGGTTTTCCTCTGAATTTTGCTGATTAATTCGAGTAGCATGAATCAGGGGCCACAAACTGCAAGACGCCTGCGGTAAAGCAACCAAGAGCATCGTGACCTCCGCAGCAGGACGAAGCAACGCGATCGCAGCCCCGCTGAATAAAAACCCCACTCCTGCCCTTGCCAGGAGCACCATTAGAATTGTGCCAAACTGCAAAGACTCCAATTTGAGCGAAATTCCGACATAAAATAGAATGAGAGGTGTTGCACAAAGCGCGAGTTTCTGAATCGTGTCTAACAAGGCAAGCGGAAGAGAAGTAGAGTTAAGATGAAAAGCAGCAAAAGCAACACCAAATACAATGGCAATATTAACAGGCTCATTCAGCAAAAACATTCCAATCTGCTGCCACTGTGGCTTAAGTTTAGAATTAAAATGTTGAGCAGTTTTCTGATACCAAATAATTGCTAATACATACAAGCCAATCAATACAAAAACTTTGTTACCCATGTCAGCTAAAGCTGCCCAAGCAAGTCCTTGGCTTCCTAGAAATTGCTCAACAAACGGATACACCGTTAATCCGGGTGCGAGTGAAGGAAACAATAGAATTAGAGCGCGCCTTTTAGATTTGTCAGTGTTAGGAAGTAGCAGATACGCTAGACCGCACCCGATGATCATCAAGTAGAGATTGACCGCCAAAGCAAAGGAAGGCAACAGCACTAAATCTAGGTTGGTATCAATCTCGATCGTAGATAAAAAAATAGTTGCAGGGAGTGCAGCATTGAGAATAAAGGCTCTAATCGCTCCAACTGACGCATCGGTGTTAAATTTGTGTTTGAGCAAATAACCCACCACAATCAGAAGAAGAAGTGCGATCGCTTTCTGAATGACTGAATCTGTCATGAGTTTTCTGCATTCCCAATCGATCGAGGTTTGAGCAATCCGCTTTCAGAATGCCCACTGCACTACAGGAAGCCCCAAATTTGTTTGAATTCGTAGAAATTCAGTTTTAGAGAATTATTACTTCTTGCAATAGATGGGCACACTAGCTCAATTCAGTCACTTAAACTGATCAGCAAATGGTGCAAGTTAACTTAAAGCGTGTTCTCAAAAAATCAGGAGCAACGATCGGGACGTTGCTTAATGGGCTTAGTGCGCCTGTGCAAATTTATGACGCATCTGGAACGCTGCTTGCAGGACAGCCAAATTCAGCTCAAACTGAGAAGTATCCGGTGCTGGTGGGCGAAAGGCAGATTGGCTGGACTATAGGCAGTGGAGATTCAGAGATCGTTGCAACTGTTTTGAGCGCCTTATGCGATCGAGAATTAGAACTCAAAACCTTAGCAGATGAAGTCTTAGACCAGTACCGCGAAATCAACTTGCTCTATAACCTTTCTGAAAAGCTAACGGCAAGTTTAGACATTACGATTGTTTGCCAAACCGTTCTCACCGAAGTCCACAAGTTAATTCCTGCCACGGATGCTGCTATTTTGCTCACTGATTCAGCAACCAAAGATGCTGGTAGCATCTTCAGCCTTAATAACGTTAATCACACTGCCATCAAGCACTTTGCCGCAACCGTTTTAGCAACCGCAAAAGGCGAAATTGTTAACGAAGTTGCCACCGATGCAAACAATCCGTCATCCTCAGAGTTGCAGACCATCAAAGCATTCATCACCGTTCCGCTTAAAACTGAGCAAGGCATAATTGGAGTCATGAACGTTATCCATTGCCAAACCATCCATTACACGGCGCAACATTTCAAACTTTTGTCTACCGTTGCTTCTCAGGCCGCGCAAGCGATCGCAAATGCCCAATTCTACCGACAGCAAGTGCGAGAAGCAAAAGCCCGTGAAGAAAAACTGCAACAACAATTACAGGAACTACGCCTTGAAGTCGATGTTGCCAAGCGATCGCGGCAGGTCGCGGAGATTACTGAAACTGAATACTTCCAACAGCTACAGCAACGGGCAGGACAACTGCGAAGAAATCGACAGTAAATTCTTTTGACGAATCATCTCTAAAATTGCAGAATGCACTCCTACTGTTGCCTCTGCTTTTCAACAGTTGATTTACCAGTTAATCTACTAGTTGATCTATCAATTAAATTTGATTAACTAAAGCCTGATTAACTAAAGTTCTCTGATAGTTTCATCACAAGTTTTCCCATACTAATGGCAACCGATTCGGACAAAGAAGTTGCCATGTCTCAAATCATTTCTATTCATTCTTTTCGGGGCGGTACGGGCAAATCTAACCTCACTGCAAATATTGCTACTGCTGTCGCCAGCCAAGGAAAACGCGTCTGCATTGTTGATACCGATATTCAATCGCCCGGAATTCATGTCATTTTTGGTTTAAGCGAAGAGAAGATTACTCACTCGTTGAATGATTATCTTTGGGGAAATTGCGCCCTTGAGCAAACCGCCTACGATGTGACTCCTCACTTAAAGGATGCTAATGGGGAGGCGGCTGCGATCGCTGGCAAAATCTTTCTGGTTCCTTCAAGTTTAAAGGCAGGCGAAATTGCTAAAGTTCTACGCGAAGGATTTGATGTTGGGCTTTTGAATGATGGTTTTCAAGAACTTTTAGATCGGTTAAACCTGGATTTTCTGTTCATTGATACGCATCCTGGTCTCAACGAAGAAACTCTATTGTCGATCGCAATTTCTGACGCGATGATCGTTATTCTCCGTCCCGATCGTCAAGATTATTTAGGAACAGCAGTAACGCTAGAGGTTGCTCGAAAGTTGGACGTTCCCAGCCTCATGCTGCTCGTCAATAAAATGCCCAAAGCTTTTGATCGTGACACCATTCGGCAGCAGGTAGAAGCGAACTACGAAGCATTGGTAGCAGGACTCTTCCAAGAAAACGAGGAGATGCTACAACTTGCTAGTAGTGGTGTGTTTTGCTTGCAGTACCCTAGCCATCCTTTCACGCAAGAAGTTTACGCTGTAGCAGAAAAATTGGTGGTGTCATAAAAAAGGAACGACTTAAAACAAAAAGTATCGCTGCGCCATTGGCAGCACAGTTGCAGGTTCGCAGGTGAGTAGTTCTCCGTCAGCGCGGACTTCGTAGGTTTCAGGATCGACTTCCATTTGAGGCATAGCGTCGTTGAGTTTCATATCGCGCTTGCTCAGTGTGCGAATGCCAGACACCGCAAGGGCTGTTTTTTGCAAATTGAGTTTGTCAGGGATGCCTTTTTTAAGCGCGGTTTGGGAGATGAAGGTGAAGGACGTAGCTGCGATCGCGCCTCCAAAACTGCCAAACATCGGTCTCATATGAATGGGTTGTGGTGTTGGAATACTTGCATTTGCGTCTCCCATTTGTGACCACGCAATCATTCCCCCTTTGATCACCATTTCTGGTTTAACGCCAAACATTGCCGGACGCCACAAACATAAATCTGCAATTTTGCCAGGTTCAACCGAACCGACATGCTGAGCGATGCCATGGGTGATCGCAGGATTGATCGTATATTTTGCGATGTAGCGCTTCGCTCTGTGATTGTCGTGGCGTGTTGTATCTCCTGCTAACGCGCCACGTTGAACTTTCATTTTGTGTCCCGTTTGCCACGTGCGGATGATGACTTCTCCAATACGTCCCATTGCTTGGGAGTCGGACGATATCATACTAAACGCGCCCATATCGTGCAGAATATCTTCTGCTGCGATCGTTTCTCGTCTGATCCGAGATTCTGCAAAGGCAACGTCTTCAGGAATGCTGGGATCGAGATGGTGACACACCATCAGCATGTCAAGGTGTTCGTCTAATGTGTTGAGGGTGTAAGGACGGGTGGGATTCGTTGAGGAGGGTAAAACATTAGATTCACCGCACACTTTGATGATGTCGGGCGCGTGTCCACCGCCCGCGCCTTCAGTGTGATAAGTGTGAATGACGCGATGCTTGAATGCCGCGATCGTATCTTCCACAAATCCGGCTTCATTTAAGGTATCGGTGTGAATTGCAACTTGCACATCATACTCATCGGCGACGGTTAAACAGGTATCGATCGCAGCGGGCGTCGTGCCCCAATCTTCATGCAGCTTTAAGCCCATTGCGCCTGCTTTAATTTGTTCTTCGAGAGCGGCGGGTTGGCTTGTGTTGCCTTTGCCCAGAAATCCAATGTTCATCGGGAAGGCGTCGGCGGCTTGCAGCATTCGATAGATGTTCCAAGGTCCGGGAGTGCAGGTTGTGGCGTTTGTGCCTGCGGCAGGCCCAGTTCCGCCGCCAATCATCGTCGTGATCCCCGATGCGATCGCAACTTCGATCTGCTGCGGACAAATAAAGTGAATGTGAGTATCGATGCCGCCTGCGGTGAGGATCATGCCTTCGCCTGCGATCGCCTCAGTTCCAGGCCCAATAATAATGGTGATATTATCTTGAATGTAAGGATTTCCAGCTTTGCCGATCGCCGCAATCTTACCGTCTTTAATGCCGATATCTGCTTTGACCACGCCCCACCAATCAAGGATTAGCGCATTGGTAATCACAGCATCGACGGCTCCATCTTCGTTTGTAATGGGAGATTGTCCCATGCCATCACGAATCACCTTACCGCCGCCAAACTTGACTTCTTCACCATAGGTTGTGTAGTCCTGTTCGACTTCGATGATCAGTTCCGTGTCGGCTAATCGGACGCGATCGCCCACAGTCGGACCAAACGTTTCAGCGTAAGCGCGGCGATTCATGCGGTAGCTCATGGGGAGTCCTCTGGAGACTAAGCTCTGATTTTTAATCCGAATTTACCATACGTGTCCCAAAGGCACGATTTTAGAGACGCGCTGATCGCGAATCGGTTTTCTACTGTGTGATGGTGATGTGATTGAGTTTAGGTGAAACGAGGCCCCATGAAGTTGCGATCGGCGCTTAGCGCGCTACTGTGTGTTCGCTGGATGACGCTACTTTACTGCGTGTTCGATTCTATATCGTATTCAGTGTTGGCTTGAATGAAGTTAAAAATCTGTGTTTGAAGTTTTTGTTTTTCTTTCCAAAGCATATTGGCGTGATTGGCAGACTGGATTGCATAAAACATTTTAGGCTCAGGTGCAGAACGGTAGAGCGATTGCCCATCTTCAAAAAGAATGTAGTCGTCTGCGGTTCCGTGAGTGATGAGGATAGGACAGGTTATTTTTTGCACGTTAGCGATCGCAGATACGTCTTTGATCCGAAACTGCCCCATTTGTTCTGCGTTCGCTTTGGCGCGATCGCGCCAAAGTGCTGGCAACCAGGGCGATCGTCGGGTAATCATTTGGTCGAGATCGGCAAATGCACCAATGGTGACAAGAGAGTGAATGCGGGTGTCATGAGCCGCAGCAGATATGCCAACTACTCCGCCTGCCGAGATACCAAGCACAGCCATACGTTTGGCTCCTCGCTGCTGTAAATTGTCAATCAGTCCACTGACTTCTTTCCATTCGTTAAAGCCGTAGGTGAAAAATTCACCGCTACTGTTTCCATGTCCTCGCAAGTCGATTGCGGCTAAGTTTATTCCTTTTTTCCAGAGCGGAAGCGCAAATTCTAATAAGTCTTGCCGAGTGCCACCGAGTCCGTGAAGCAAGATCAGCGTAATAGGAGGTTTTGAAGATCTGGTTTTTGCTGGAATCCACCATCCAGAAACTTGAGTTCCATCTGCAACAGAGAACTGAATGGTTTCCGCAATTGCACCATATTGCCTCAGAATTTGAGGCTGAGAATTAACTGGGCATTTGTAATGGCTGAGGAGTGAGTAGGGCAGCCAATTGTCGATCGCGACTAATATTGCAATAATGACTATCCCCAAGGCAGTGAGCTTTTGAGATGTTTTTTTGCGGAAGCCGAATTTTTTAGCGTTCACAATAATCTCTTTGGATGCACGTTGTGATCACTCACATTGATAGTTCCCCAACAGTTTTACTACAAATACTGAACCGTTATGGATGAATGGAAATGTAATTGGGTTGAGATGAGACGCGATCGCACCAGTGCGCGATCGCCGGATATTGGCTCATGTCGTAGCCACCTTGATTTGCAACATGAGTGTACGCATAGTTCGCAATATCAGCGATCGTATAGCGCTCTCCAACCAAAAACGGATGTTGCGTTAAATGTTCATTCATTACCTTAAGAGCAGCATTACCTAACCGCTGATGATAAGCAATCAGGGATGCGAACTGTTCGGCTTGCTTGGCAACTGAAATCCAAAAGCGAGGACGAGACAGATTTGCACCGAGGCTAGATTGCTCAAAGAACAGCCATTTTAGAATTTCAGTTTGTTCGAGGCGATCGCGTGGAAAGAACGCCGTTCCATCAGCTAAATAGGTCAAAATAGCATTTGATTCGGTCAGAAAGACGCCCGATTCAGTTTCCAAAACAGGAACTTTGCCGTTTGGATTCTTTTGTAGAAAATCGGGCGAATGAGTTTCCTGATCAACAATATTGACGGCAATCTTCTCGAAGGGAAGATTTAGTTGAGTCAGCAGCAGCCGAATTTTATAGCAATTACCGGATAGCGCAAAGTCGTACAGTTTGTACATTATGTATGAATCTGTGTGAATCAAGGAACGTAAACTGGCATTGGTTCAAGGTTCAACTCTTCGCGAATCTCTTCGACTGGTTTTTCCCACTGCTCTTCCCACTTTTGGGCAAGTAACGGCTTTGCTTTTGCACCCATGCGATAGCCTGAAGCAATGCGATCGAGCAATTTATCTAATCCGTCTGGATTGCTGAGCAAGGTTTGCAGGAAGGCTCCTGCAATCAGAACACCAGATAGCGTGCGACGAGTTTGAGCAACCTCAAAGGATTTGAGACCGAGTTCTCCGGGAACATCGACACTGAATCCGGTAGCGACGTGCCAAATGTCATGGGTTTGTCTGAGGCGAAACAGAAGATAGGTTGCATCATCAACCACATCGAGTTTTCGATAGAATCCTGGGTCGAATCCTGACGATGAAATGTAATTGGCAAAGGCGAATCCCAAAGAGTGAGGCGGATACGTTAGGAGCCTTTCAATGTCTGGAGCCGGAGGCAGGTAGCGCTCTTGAGCAAGCTGTGCAACTTGCGGATCAGCCAGCATGTGTTTTACGGATGCGGCGAGCGTTTGCGGATGCGATCGCCGTAATGCATCTTCCACGTCGTAGACCGATTCGGTTTGTTCAGGATCTTTGAGCAGCGTCATGACGCTTTTGATAGTGGCAAGGTATTCTGAGTTTAAACGGCGCAAATCTTTCAAGTTCATTGCCAAACTCCACTGAAGTAGATACTAGGATTTAGACTTCTTTTTACTCTTCTTTGGTTTTGCGTCCAAGGCTCCTTCAATCTTGGCATTAAAGCCATACACCTCACGAGTACCCACTAGGGGAACTAGCGTCACCTCTCGTGTATCTCCTGGCTCAAACCGCACGGCGGTTCCTGCTGGAATATCGAGCCGCCGTCCACGGGCTTGCTCTCGGTCAAACTCTAACGCGGCGTTGACTTCGTAGAAGTGGAAATGAGAGCCGACTTGGATCGGTCGATCGCCGCTATTTGCCACTGATAATGTCAGCGTTTCTCGCCCAGCATTTAGTTCAATTTCGCCGTCTTCGACAAATAGTTCTCCTGGAATCATAGCGGTGCTACTCCTTGCGTGACGTTAGCGAATTGGGTTGTGAACGGTGACTAACTTTGTTCCGTCGGGAAAGGTGGCTTCGACTTGGACTTCGTGAATCATCTCAGAAATGCCGTCCATGACATCCTCCCGACCGAGGAGAGTGGTTCCGTAGTTCATCAGCTCAGCAACGGTCTGTCCGTCTCTTGCGCCTTCTAAAATAGCGGCGGACAGAAACGCGATCGCTTCGGGATAGTTCAGCTTCACTCCTCTCGCTTTGCGCCGTTCTGCCAATAGTGCAGCCGTAAAAATCAGAAGTTTGTCTTTCTCTTGGGGCGTTAATTGCATGGTTACTCCTCACAGTCAGCAGCAATAATAGTCTCAAGTTCAGCGATGAGTTGAGGTAAATTTTGTGTAGTTGTGTCCCATAGAATATCTAAATCAATATTGAAGTAATCGTGAATGATACGATTCCGCATACTAATAACAGTTGACCAAGGAATTTGTGTTAATTCTCTCTGTCGCTCCTTTGTGATTCGTGAAGCCGCTTCTCCAATTATTTCAAAACAGCGACATATAGCAAGTGTCAACATTTTGTTCGTGTCTATCTCAGAACGGCTCTTATTCTCTACAAATTCAACCGCTTCACGGGCTGCGTTCAGCATATGATGCAGACGCGCTTTATCATCAATGAACATAGATAACTTGTGCAGAATCTAGAACTTTTTGACGGAAATAGCGGCTGAGTTCTGCAGGTGTGCGAAGATCGACTTTGCGCTTGAGCATTTCGGTAAGTTCCATTTCCATTCCAATCAGCTCAAAATAACCAATTTTGCTGTTGGGAATGAATTCTACTAGCATATCGATGTCGCTTTCTGAGTGAAAATCCTCCCTCAAAATTGAGCCGAAGAGTGAGAGTTTCTGAATTGGGTTTCGTTGACAAAATTCAGTAATTTGTTCGATGGGAAGCTCGATAGGAAGGGTGATCATGGGCATTACCTCAGCTACAGTTGCCAAACTCTAGGAATGCAGACTGAACGATCGAACATCGTTTCTCGGAGCAGTCGCCAAACGGCAATGAACCACTGGCGCATTTCTATTGTAGAAGCACCGCGATATCGGCACAGTAATCCCGATTGCAAGCGAGTGACACCTGTTTCTCCAGCAGTGCCTGACCAAAGCAATCGCATGTCTTGCACAAGATCAGGGTTCACAGGTTGACCAAGGTACGCAAAACTGCCCACCACGGGGCATCCTGCCAGTCCGTGCGGGCTGTTAAGTATAGCTTCATGGCCAGGAAGCCATTGTCTGTCAATCCACAGCGGGCGACCTTGCTGCCAAACTTCGGTGTGCGATCGCCACATGCCACTGGTAAATCGCTCTCCTCTGGCGGTGCGTCCAAATCGAGTCATGTCCCAGCCGATCCAGTGGGCGTTGGGTGCAAGATTAATGCGTAGATCTTGGCGATAGAGAGCGCCGTCAAATACGATCGTATCTTGCGGCAACCATTCTAAAACTGCGCCTTCGTCTACGTTAATCTCAATAGTCTGACGGGCTTCTCTGCCGTTCGTGCGGTAAATTCTGGCGGCGGCAGGGGTGGTGATGAGAGCGCGGCTGTTGGGGTGGAGGCGGAGATCGAGGGATAAGCGATCGCCGCCCACGATTCCGCCTGCGGTATGCATGATGACGCCGTGACAAACTTCATCACCCTCTGGGTAGAAGGGGCGCTGTACCTTGAGAGGAGCCTGTCCCAAGTTCTCAGTTAGCACCGTTGCACCGTTGCGGTTGGCAAACTTCAGAAATAGAGTGCCGTGCCAATCGGGAGAGACAAATTTGGGGGAGGAAGAATGAAGTTGGTTCACCGAACGAAGTCTTTGGCTAAGCGGTGTTAGCTTGCTGTTAAGCGTAGCGCGTTTTAATTCGTTTTTGCAGAAATTAACAGCAGATTCGAGATGTGTTGCGCTTTGCTTCCCTTTTCGCTCACCGCAAAGAAGAGAGATTAGAGATTGCAAACCTGCTCTACAGACGTTCTAGAATTCTAGAGAGCCGTCGCAGAAACCTCCTCTGCTTTGGCTTTAAGGCGACTAGCGGTGCTGCGACGAATGCGATCGCTCTTCTTCACTCCCCCGGCCATCTCATATTCACTACTGTCTTTGCCGTATTTGAACGCCACGCCAATCAGCATTTTTTCGGCAAGATCGTTCAGCGTGGTTTCTAAGGTGTGAATCTCAGCTTTAGAGGAATCGATCACGGATAGCGCGGTGTTGTAGGCACTAATTTTGTTGCGTAACTGCTCGATCAGTTGAGCGATGTTTTTTAAATCGCGATCGTCGCCAAAGGTCATGAGCGGATCGATGGCTTGCAGTCCGGCAACGCGCAGTTCAATGCGCTCTAACATGCGGGATGTCTTTTTAGGGCGAGTCATAAGTAGGGTTCCCTGAGTCAGGTGTATAGCGCTAGTTTGACCTACTCGCCCTGCTTTTCGGGTCAGCAGAAGACACAAGAAATCATATTTTTTTCAAGAAGATTTTGAGGCAGTCTCAGAAATGCTTCGGAAGCAGGAATTTTAACTTCACAGAATTTGGATGAGCTTTACCAAAGCTTGTTTGTGGCTGCTGTAGCAGTTCCGTAAATCTAATTAATTTCTTGTGTCGTTACCAGAGGGATTGTGTTGTCAACCACGAGGTTGAGATTGCCAACCAGAGGGGTTGGTTTGCTAACGAGAAGGTTTAGGTTGGTTAGCAGGAGGTTGGGGCTGGTAACGAACGCGATCGCATTCACTATGAGAGGATTTGCATTGGTTGCAAGACAACTATCTCTGGTCTTGCCGTACTCCACAATCGTGCTGCAACCGTCTCCACTCGATTGCTCGCTTCTCCATCTCCTTGATAAACTCGTCCTTACCGTCCATGTAGCCTTCGATATCGCTCGGATCAAGTTGCTTCACTAACTCGCGCTTGAGGTTACTGTAGTGCTGAGCGAGGTCAGGATGGGCAGTCATGTAGTCTCGAAACGCTAAGTGTCGCTCTATGTTAGGAGAAGCCGCCCTAAAGGTATGCACATGATATGTCCTCACTCCCTCTTTGTTATCTTTGCGAAAGTAGCGACGACCAAGAATCCCCATCTCACCCATAATTTCATAGCCCAATTCCTCCATCGCTGAGCTACGCTGATCGACCCCAGTCAGTTCATTTACCTCAACCAATAAATCAATAATGGGCTTAGCGTAAATATTTGGAATAGCTGTGCTGCCGATGTGATGAACTGCCACCACATTCTCTCCTAACGCTAAAGCAACCTGTTTTGATTCAATTTCAAAGTCACGTTGCCACTTCACATCATGAGGAAGAACTTCAAATCGTCTTGGCATCATCTCCACCTCTGCTTAACTGAAGATTGTTTCATCTTCCTTACGCCACGCGGGATCAACAATGCAAATAAATACCAACGCCTCATCACCACTATTGTGAATACACTGTCTCGCATTGGGCGGAATATAAATCGTATCCCCAGGCTTTACGCTCTGAGTTTCATCGTCGATGTACATTACGCCTGTGCCACTGAGAATGTAGTACACCTCTGACGTGGTGAGCGCGTGAGGAATTGAGGTTTCTCCGATCTCTACGATCGCATGAGCTAAACTGTAGCGCAACTCGATCGCCTGCTTATCAGGATGCAGCAGCTCGCGCAACCTCGTGCGATCGCCTGCAATGAATTCTGGGCAGTCATTTAACGGTCGAACAAGCATAACACCAGCAGAAAACTGGTTTTATCCTACCGTGTTCTGCTAGTTAAGACGTTGGGTTGGGAGAATAATCAGGACATGAGATGGCGTCTTCCGATAAAGCATCTGTCGGACGCACCGTACATTTGAGATTATAATCACCTGTGAAAAACTGACAGTTCGCGCAGGGAATTTGATGCAATCGCTTCACGGTTTGGGTAGTCTCCCGAACCGAGGAATAGACATTCCACACCGTCAGAAAAATGAAGCCCCAAGTGAAAGCAAAGCAGATAGGAACCAAAAATGGGTGAAGTGTGTGGAGGATCACCCGCAGAAGAGCAAATACGTAGTCCATAATGAATGTCGTGAAAAAGTAATTCAACTCGGGAAATCTGAGTCTTAATAGTAATAACGGCGTCCGAATCCTGCTCCCCACTCAAGCATTATCTAACAGTCCCTCACCGCTCTACCTAAGATAGACATGAAGATTTCCTTATCCTCCAACCCCGCTCACTCACAGCAAGTCAAACAACGTCTTGCCAATCCAGAGGAGTCTTTATCTTTTGAGTTAGGTAAAGCTGTTCAAGAATTGCCGCCCTTTTACACGCGGTTTCTAGCCGGAACCATTAGTGTGTTGGTGGTCGGCACGATCGCTTGGGCACATTTTAGCGAAGTGGATGAAGTCGCCAACGCCAACGGAAAGCTAGTTCCATCGACCGAAGTTCGTCCGCTGCGAGCCACCAGCGCTGGCGCTATTACAGATATCAAGGTCAAAGCGGGCGATACGATTAAGAAAGGCGATCTGTTGATTACGATTGATCCAGGAGCCGCCGAAACTAGTATTGACAGCCTGACCCAAGAGGCAAAGAAGATTGAGGAAGATATTGCCCGATTAGAGTCAGAAAACCGAGGGCAAGCCAACGTCGGCAACACCGAACAAAATCAATTGCAGGCGGCGCGTCAGCAAGAGTTTCTAGATAAGCAGGCGGCAGCCGTGGCAGAGGCTAATCGTCAAGTCGCCACTGTGAGTGAGGCCCAAACCCGTCTAGAGCGGTTTCAGGAGAGCTTAGCGGGTGCTTATGCAACCTTGAAGAACGCTAAATCGAACAAGGTGGATGCCGAGAGCAGTCTAGCGATCGCACGGGAACGCGAAAAGCGGCTCAGTAGCCTCGAAAATAGCGGAGCCGTGCCTCACCTAGAGCTACTTAACTCGAGACAGCAAGTTGCCCAGGCCTCGCAGCAAGTCACGACGGCAGCCACTCAAATTACTGATGCTGAAACTCAGATCGTGTCGCTCGACAAAGAAATCGATGCCCAGCGCGATCGCATTCAACAGGCGCAGCAAGCCTACCAAGGTGCAAAAAGCACAGCGAGAGGGTTAGCGCCTCAGCGACAAGGTGAAATCCTGACGCAACTGAATCAGCGTCGTGAAGAATTGACGAAAAAGCGGGGCGAAATTGAAGTCACCAAGAAACAACGCAGCGATCGTGAAACCATTAAAGCCCCATTCGATGGCACAATCTACAACGTCAAAGCGACTCAAGGTTCGATTCAGCAGGGCGAAGAACTGTTATCTGTATCCCCGCGCGATCAGAATCTAGTTTTAGAAGTTAAAGTGCTGAACCGAGACATTGGCTTTATTCATGCTGGACAAAAAGCCAAAGTGAAATTAGCCACCTTTCCCTATCAAGAGTTTGGTGTAATTGAGGGCGAAGTAGTAGATGTTAGTCCAAACGCCGTGGTGGAGAAAGACGAAAACGGGCGCGATATGGGTCCGGTGTTTCCCGCCAAAGTCCTGTTGAGTAAAAAGATGATCCCCGTGCGAGGGCGAGATGTTGAACTTACGCCAGGAATGGCAGCGACGGCTGATATTGTGACTCGCAAGAAATCAATTCTATCCTTCATTATTGAGCCTGTGACCCGTCGATTCAGCGAAGCCTTCTCGGTGCGCTAGTTCACAGCTCACTCATTTGGTGGATTTGATCTTCAGATAATTCTGTGGTCTGCGAAACTTGTGCGATCGTTATGTCCGACTGCGACGGATTCAGAGCAACTTGTGCTAGGCACTTCGGTACGATCGGCGCGTTCTTGTTCCCCCTCTAAGCGCTCCGTGTCGGTCAGACTCCAATTGCCGCTCCCATCGATCAGCGCAGCACGGACGAGCGATCCCCTCAAACTTACCGTGCCATAGGCCCAGTCCGACACTGAGTTCTTCAATCTAGAGGCGGGAATAATTGGGATCAACGGGGAACCCAGGTTCCTCTAGGTCTTCAATTGGCAACTCATCCATTATCGGCAGCGTCTCTTCAGCAGGACGGATCGGTTTAAGGAATTGAAGGAGATGATTACATCGTCAGCATCACCAAAAAAACGTCTTTATTGCTATTATGAATAGCCATGCCTAAACCCCAAATGATTCTCTGTTCTACTTCCATCGCAGAAAAGAATTTAACAGAACGTAATAATTGCAAATCTGCGCTATGATGTAGATTCAGCACGACAGCGATTGCATCTGTCTGTATCCATTGACGCGAGTTTGCAGAAGTGGGTCGTAAAGCGGGGGGTAAACCGTCGCAACAAGCAATTCCTAGCAGGAGCTTGCACTGTAATCGCCGCGGTTTTAGATTTTGATTGACCTTCCTTTACTTCCTCAGTTCTAACTACATGGGCAAAAAGCCAACGATCGCGATCGCTCACTTGGGTTGCGAAAAAAACCGAATTGACACAGAGCATATGCTCGGCTTGCTTGCACAAGCAGGCTACACCGTAGACACAGATGAAGAAATCGCAGATTTTGTCATCGTCAATACGTGTAGCTTTATTCAAGCTGCGCGAGAAGAATCAGTTCGCACTTTAGTCGAGCTAGCAGAAGCTGACAAGAAGATTGTGATTACAGGTTGCATGGCACAGCACTTCCAGGAGCAGCTGCTCGACGAACTTCCGGAAGCGGTTGCATTGGTCGGGACAGGCGACTACCATAAGATCGTTAACGTACTTGAGCGGGCGGAAGCCGGAGAGCGAGTGAGCGAAGTTTCGCTTGAGCCGACTTACATCGCCGATGAGACGACACCCCGGTATCGCACGACCACTGAGGGAGTCGCCTACTTAAGAATTGCTGAAGGCTGCGACTATCGATGTGCATTTTGCATCATTCCCCACTTGCGAGGGAACCAGCGATCGCGCTCGATCGAATCGATCGTGGCAGAAGCCAATCAGCTTGCTGCTGAAGGAGTCAAGGAGATTATTCTAATCTCCCAAATTACAACCAACTATGGTCTTGACCTTTATGGTGAGCCGAAGTTAGCCGAACTCCTGCACGCACTGGGCAACGTGGATGTTCCTTGGATTCGGATGCATTACGCCTATCCGACTGGACTCACCCCAAAAGTGATGGAGGCCATCCAAAACACTCCAAACGTGTTGCCCTATTTAGACTTGCCGCTTCAACATTCTCATCCTGAAATTCTTAGAATGATGAATCGCCCTTGGCAAGGGCGGGTCAATGATGGGATCATTGAGCGGATTAAGACCGCGATTCCGAATGCAGTCCTGCGAACTACGCTGATTGTCGGATTTCCCGGTGAGACTGACGCGCACTTTGACCACTTACGGCAGTTTGTGCAGCGTCACGAGTTTGATCATGTCGGGGTGTTCACGTTTTCTGCGGAAGAAGGAACCCCTGCCTATGATCTTTCTGATCAACTGCCCCAGTCTGTCATGGATGCGCGTCGGGATGCCCTGATGCAGATCCAGCAGCCGATCTCGCTTAAGCGAAATCGAGCAGAGATTGGTAAGGTAGTGGATGTGTTGATTGAGCAAGAAAATCCGGCAACAGGTGAGCTAGTCGGGCGCTCTGCCCGCTCTTCTCCGGATGTAGATGGACTTGTTTACGTCCAAGGAGAAGCGTCGTTAGGCTCCCTAGTTCCGGTTGCGATCGCAGATGCCGACATCTACGATCTCTACGGTCGCGTTGCCACCGCCGCCGATCTGATGCAGCCCCCGCTGCTAACGGCCCGATAAGATTTCAAACAGAATTGAGACCGGCCCTTCTTGATTCATTTGATCGTCTCAAATTTCGATTTTCCTCACACTGTTCGTACAGCGTTCATTCAGTACACAGTTCACCTTTCACGCGCCCTGAGTGGCAATTTCAGCAGAACTACTTGGGTCTGATACGAAGTCAGTCCTAATTCAATCCTGCTGGTTGGACGATAGATTCACGGCAGCCTTGCCACGACCGAACGGAGGGTCTACCCTTCAAAGGTTATTTTCCCGCAGTCTATGTCTGACATCCCCCGATTGCCCTGTTTGGCGCATGTCTTTGACCTTATAGGAGATGTAATGACCCTTTCATTCCAAAGCCTCGGATTATCTGAAACCCGCATTCAACAGCTAGAGCAGCTTGGTTTTACTGCTCCGACTGAAATTCAAGCGCAAGCCATCCCTCACCTATTAGCAGGGCGGGATGTCGTTGGACAGGCGCAAACGGGAACAGGCAAGACGGCGGCATTTGCGCTTCCCATTTTGGAGCAAATTGATTCGGCAGCTCCAGTCACGCAAGCTTTGATTTTGACCCCGACTCGCGAACTGGCAATGCAAGTTTGCCAAGCCATTCGTGGGTTTAATGAAGATCGTCGAGTGAAGACAGTGGCGATCTACGGCGGACAGTCGATTGAGCAGCAAATTTCTGCTCTCCGTCGCGGCGCTCAAATTGTCGTTGGGACTCCGGGACGCGTTATTGATTTGCTCTCTCGCGGAGCGCTCAAACTCGACAAGCTGACCTGGATGGTGCTCGACGAAGCGGATGAAATGCTCAATATGGGCTTCATTCAAGACGTAGAGAAGATTTTGAATCAGGCTCCAACAGAGCGTCAAACCGCCTTTTTCTCGGCAACTATGGAGCCGTCAGTTCGCAAACTGGTATCAAAGTTTCTGCGATCGCCCATTACGGTCACTGTTGAACAACCTAAAGCCGCTCCAAATCGGATTAATCAAGTTGCCTACTCCGTTCCGCGTGGATGGACGAAAGCACGGGCAATCTTGCCGATCCTTGAACTTGAAGATCCCGAATCTGCGCTGATTTTTGTGCGCACCCGGCGAGCGGCGGCTGAATTAACTAGCCAGCTGCAAGAAGCAGGGCACAGCGTGGATGAGTACCACGGTGATTTGAGCCAAAGTCAGCGTGAGCGGCTGCTGCTTCGGTTCCGTCAGCAGCAGATTAAGTGGGTAGTTGCCACCGACATTGCGGCTCGCGGTATTCACGTGGATGATTTGACCCACGTAATCAACTACGACTTGCCCGATAGCGTCGAAAACTATGTCCACCGCATTGGCCGGACAGGACGCGCGGGCAAGGAAGGAACCGCAATCTCGCTGGTTCACTCGATGGATCGTCGTAAGCTGCGTGACATTGAGCATCACGTGCGGCAGCGCTTGGAGTTCAAGCCGATCCCGACTCGTGCTGAAATCGAAGGCCGCTACTTAGAGAAACTGCAAGGTCAAGTCAAAGAAGCGCTCTCGGGTGAACGGATGGCATCATTCTTGCCAATCGTGTCTCAACTTGCCGAAGAGTATGAACCGCATACGATCGCGGCGGCAGCGTTGCAGATGATCTACGATAAGACCCGTCCCGCGTGGCTGACAATGGGTAGCGATCCTGTTGAGGACGAGTACACTCGTTCAGGCGTGCCGAAGCCGAAGCCCGCGAAGCGGAACAGACCGTCGAATCCGAGTGGCAAGCGATCGCCATCGAGAACACCCGCACCGTCGAAGTAATTCGCAAGCTGTGGCTTAATTCGTGACGTGAGATCGGAAGCTGTTCTAATCTCACGTCACGAATTGTGGTTTCTGGTGGAAATTGAGGGTATGCCTATTTTATCGACCGACTTGCTTGCATATTATCGAAGCATGACGACGCGATCGCTGACCGTGGTCGATCTTGAGACAACCGGGCACAAACCGCCGCGATCGCGGGCGATCGAAGTTTCGGTGCTTCATGCAAGTTTGAAAGATGGCATTCTGCACCAACAGACGAGCTTGATCAATCCTCAAGTTGAAGTGCCATCGATGATTACGAAATTTACAGGCATTTATCAGGAAATGGTGGATATGGCTCCACCGTCAGCAGAAGTTTGGGAGCAGTTTTTACCGTTGCTGAGTGAGGGCGTGATCACAGCGCACAATATTGCATTTGACTATCCCTTTATTCAGGGCGAATACGAGCGATTAGGAATTCCCTATGATCGTCCTGAATCTGATCGGTTGTGTACAGTCAAGCTTTCTCGGATCATGTTGTCTGAGCTGCCCTCGCGCAAGTTGCCGGATTTAGTTCAACATTTTCAGTTTCCGGTCGGAGAATCGCACCGGGCTGAGGCAGATACGATCGCATGCTGGCTGCTTGCAGAACGGTTGTTAAAAGAGATTCATAACGAAGATGATGAGACGGTTTTAGCTCGATTTGGTGAGCAATTATTACCGCTTAGCGAGGCGTCTAAGTTTTTGGGATGTTCACAGAAAGCCGCAAGTTCTCGGTTGATGGCTGCTGGATTTGAACCTTACATTTCCCGTCGGAGCGGTGCATATTTGTTTCGTCGCAGCGCGATCGAGCAGCTTTACTGGCAGAGCCATCAGCTTTCGTTACCATCTTCTTAGTTACCTTCCCCGCTAAAACTTCAGCAATTATTTTGAAGTGGAAGTCATTCAACTTGATCCCTCTGAAAATGAAATTGAGCAAATTGCTCAAACGCTCAAGTATTTCGTAGTGTCCAGATTGTTTCTCGGGGTCGTATAGTGGCATCAAACTTAGTCAAAGCAGGTTTGATACACAACCACTGGATTCAAGCAGTTGCGTCGCATTGCTAGGCACTGTAACAATTTTGGCAACGTGGAACCATTGCTGCTGCTCCGCTTTGGCTTTGAGGGTTTAAAGCACACTCTAGGGGGTGACGTTCAGAACGTTAAGACTAATCGTGACCATTGTGAGGAACAGGATAAAGCCAATCGTATCAAGCAGCGTTGTCACGAGTGGACCACTAATCAAAGCTGGATCAATTTTCAGGCGAACAAAACCAATTGGTAGCAACGTTCCCAACGTGACTGCGACTAAGGTATTGGTTGCCATTACTAGCCCCGCCATGATCGAGACCCAGCGTTCTTCCGGCTTGGTCCAAATCAGGGAGATCAGCACCATGGCCAAACCCAGCGCGATCGCAGTTCCTAATCCTGCCGTTATCTCCTTTCGCAGGATTTTAAGCGTGTCTTGCAGCGTCACTTCCCCAACGCTGAGCGACCGGATGGTCACGGTTAAGGCTTGAATGCCCACAGTTCCGCCAGTGTTTGAGAACAATGGCATTACCACTGCTAGAACAGGGACAGCCGCGATCGTCGTTTGAAACGGCGCGATCGCGCTAGATGCACCAATGTATAAAGCCATAATGGCAAGCAGCCAGGGCAAACGGCTTTTGATTTTTGAGATTGGAGACGATAGAGACGATTCGCCGCCATCTGCCACACCTGCCAAGCGTTGAATATCTTCCGTGGCTTCTTGTTCGAGAATATCGACCACATCATCTACGGTGATGATCCCGACCAGGCGATCTTCCCGATCGACCACAGGGACGGCCAACAAGTCATAGCGCTTCATCAGTTGTGCTACTTCTTCTTGCAGCATTTCGGTTCGTGCTTTGATCACGCGATCGCTAGCAATGTCCTCAATCCGGGCATCAGGAATCGAGAACACCAACTGTCGTAACGACACAACCTGTTTTAATTTGCGGTTATTATCGGTGATGTAAGCGTAGTAGACCGTTTCTTTATCGCGGTCAGCCAAGCGAATTTTGCTGAGAGCTTCCCCCACGGTTAAGCCCTGCCGCAACCGGACATACTCTGTGGTCATCACCCGCCCGGCTGTGCCTTCGTCATATCCTAAAATGGTTGCCGTGGCTTGACGTTCTTCGGGACTCAGTTGCTGAACAAGCCGTTTGACGATGCCAGCAGGCAACTCATCAAACAGTTCCGCTCGGTCATCGGGGCGCATTGCCTCAATAACGTGGAACATTTGGGCATTGTGCAGCGAGCCAATCAACTCTTCGCGGACATCGGGAGGTAAATACTCAAATACGTCTGTTGCCTGGGTTTTGTTGAGTAACCGGAACGCGATCGCGCGGCGCTCTTCAGGCAGTCCTTTGATGTAGTCGCCCACATCGATCGCGGGCATTTCGTTAAGCTCGATTTTGAGCCGATTTAAATTATCAATTTCAGACAGAGACGTCCGAGCTTCCTGGGTAAGCATGTACTATGATCTCCTCAAATCATCCCCCGCGCTGGGAGACTGAGGCTGCCAGGCTAAGGGAGCTATCTAATGTTGGCTAAATGGACGTCGTCCATGAACTTTACAAAATTCAACATCAATATCTGTTGCAGATATCGCTACAGATATGCTAACCCTGATGCAGCAATTCCACAATGTCATAAAGCGCACTCTATAAGAAAGTCCCTCTTTTGGTAAAGATTTCCCTTAAAACGCTCAGTCTTGCTAAGCGTTACTCCTCTTTCCTCAGATTGATGACCAAAACAGGAAAGGTCTCTAGAAGTACTTAAAGAAAATTAGCATTGATGAATTTATTCCTACACAGTAATTTCCTACACAGTAAAAAAACAGCGGATCTGCTCTTTCAAAGAGTTCTTGTTGGCTCCTCTCAGGTGTCTCAGCGATGTAAAGGTATTTGCCTTCTCGTTTCTCTAATCTTGCTTTCAGGATGTCAATCGACGCCTAGTGACGCTCCGCGTCCTTCCGTTTCAGCCGTTTCTCCAGTTCCAAGCCCTACGGTTCAAAGCGCTAAAAAAGCTGTTAACAAGCCAAAACCTCCTGATAAGAACACCCTTCCAGTGACGCTTTATCAGCTTGATAATCAATGTAATAAGTTTGTGTCGCAGAAAGTAAGAGTATCTAAAACGAAGACGTTAGAAAAAACGATTGGTCGGGTTTTAGAAGATTTAGATAGCGATGATTTTAGTTTGTCGGGATACCGAGTCAACGTTAAAAAAGGCGTTGCAACAATCGATTTCCGAATCGCTTCAGGCGCGAAGCGGCAATTGAAGTCGCTCTCAAATTGTGAACAGTTAGCCTTGTATGGCAGTCTGAGGAAAACGTTGACGGGCAATAAAGTGTTAAAAATTAAGTCGGTGCAGTTTACCGATCGCGGACAAAAGCTTAAACCCTGAAGCGGAGAATCCGCTTTAGCAAGCTTGCTCAGGGAAAATCTTAGGGTTTGCTAAAGTTTCTACACGTTCGGTTTACGTTACTTTAGAATTAGCAAACTGGCTTGAGGGTGCGCCAATTCCTCTTGTACACTCTAAGCAATCTTTTTACTAGGTAGGTTCATTATGGATGTCAAACTTGTTTTAGTCGTCTTAACCGGGCTTTTTACGATCGCCTGTCTATTTTTTGGGACGCGCAACGGATTCTACGATACCGACAACTACCACGGTAACGGCTCGGCTCACTAAAGCATCGACCCTAACTCCGATCGCAGGCTTCAGTTGTTCTGACCTAGCGTTCATAATTTAGGGACGAATCTTGCAAGGGTGCGGTTTATGGCATTGCCTAACGAACTGCGCTTAGTTTTACGCCACCTAAACGCGATTAACACAGAACGCATTCCAGAAGATCGCACTTCATCCTAAACTAGAGATAGCTCCTACCCTCCACTCAGAAGACGGATGACTACGTGACTCAACTGGAATGCTTTCCCTATAGTGTCGGTCATGCAGACGAAGGAATATGTCTCCTTGTGCGGATGGGGCCTTATCGAATTTTGCTGGACTGTGGTTTGTGGGATACGGCTCTTTTGCCATCCGATGTGCCGCCAGCCGATCTAGTGCTATGCAGCCATGCTCACGCCGATCACGCGAGGGGATTGCTATCGCTGCATCAAACCTTTCCTCAGTTGCCTATTTATGCCAGTGAGGTGACAACGCAACTGTTAGGGCTCAATTGGATCACAGAGCGATCGCAAGTTCCTCTGTTTGCCCAAGCGTTGCCGTGGCGGTCGCCCGTTGAGTTTTTAGACGGATTGACGGCAGAACTGTTTCCGGCAGGGCATTTGCCGGGAGCCGCCGTAATCTTGATCACCTATACGCCACGGGATACTAATGCTCGCCCGTACACAGTGCTGTACACCGGAGATTTCTTTCTGTCCAACTCGCGCCTAGTTGAAGGCTTGCGGCTAGAAGAACTGCGCGGACTAGAGCCAGATGTTTTGATCGTTGAGGGCAGTTACGGCACAGCACGCTATCCTCACCGTCGGCAACAAGAAAATTATTTAGCAGAGCGCATCAGTAATGCGCTAACAGATGGACAATCGGTGCTGATGCCTGTGCCAACCTTGGGTTTGGGACAAGAGTTGCTGATGCTGCTACGGAGCCATCATTTATTTACAGGGCGCGATTTAGATATTTGGGTCGATGGCACGATCGCAACCGGATGCGATGCGTATTTGGATTTGTTGCCGCATTTTCCTGCCTCTGTTCAAAATTTTGCGCGTCACCAATCTCTCTTTTGGGACGATCGCATCCGTCCACGAGTGCGACGGCTCTCTCCTGATCAGCGCCAAGCTGTTGGCAAATCTCCCTGTATTGTCCTGAGCGATCTCACTTCAGACTGGAATGCATTTTTTCAGACTGAGCCTTGGTTGGTGCTGTTACCTCAACATTTAGCCGACCCGTTTTTGATCCCCAATTCCGACCGTCTGGAGATGGAAACGTATCTTTTGGCGCAGCATGGTGATGGTCCTAGCACAACGCAGCTAATTCACAATTTGCGCCCGCAGCACGTGATCTTTGTTCACGGCAATCCCAATTATTTATCTGATCTGACTGGGCTAGAAGAGTTACACAATCGCTATCATCTCCACTCGCCTTCGGCGGGAAGTTTGGTGGAGCTACCGATTGGAGAAACCTTCTTGCAGCCTGCTCCCCCGGAGACGACCTATGAGGGGGAGCTTTCAGAGTTTGGAACGATGGTAACGTTTACGCTACCCGATGCGATTACGGCTGATTCACGCTGGCGGGGTTTAGCCGATACGGGGCTTGTAGAAGCGCGATGGCAAGGACAGGAGCTTGTGTTGCGCGGTTTGACGGAGCGGGAGTTGCTCAATCAAAATAGCGATCGCATCTCTCCATCCATCGATGGAACGCTAAAAGACTCCTGTTCTATCTGTCGTCACTATCGAGGACAGCGCTGTTGGAATCCAGCGTCTCCGTTGTTTAACTTTAAGGTGACGCCTGAAGGCTACTGTCCTGCCTTTGAGTCAAACCAAACTGACACCGAGCCGTTTGACCGGACAAAGGGAGAGTAGTGCTTTAATCAAAGCCGCTGCGCAATATGAGTTTAATGCGATCGCATCAAATTCAGGCACGATGATTGCAGGCAACGCAAATATTACGAATTAATAGGAGATCTTAAGGGTGGGTCTAAAGTGGTATCCTTGCAATCCGAAACTGGTTTTAATTCACCGATTATTAATTCAGTGATTATTTGTTGTTCCTGAACCTCTAGATCTCGTGCGCCCAATCTCTCCTAGTTGGTTTGTGTTTCTCATCGCGTTCATTGCGCTGCGATTTGTCTTTTGGTTGAAAGCATTTCCAAATTCTGATGAGGCGTACTATTGGCTTTGGGGTCAGCATCTCCAATGGTCGTACTACGATCATCCGCCATTGCAAGCGTGGGTGCAGGGGGCCTTTACCGCCTTGTTTGGACGATCGGAATTTGTGCTGCGGCTCCCCAATGTACTCAGTAGTGCTGTTTTCCTTTATACGTATTATCGCATTGTAGCCTATTTGTATCCAAAGCAAACCCCACAACGATTTTGGTTTAATGTTCTGCTAGTATTCGCATCACCGTTGTATTTTGTATTTCTAGGATTAGCGTGGCATGATCATCTTCTGATCACCTTCTCATTAGTGTCTGCGTATCAGTTTGTTCGATTTGCGGATGGATTTATTGCCAACGGTCGAGGGGAGACAGGACGGTTGTATCTTGCCGCAGCCGCGATCGCACTCGCAGGGCTCTCGAAATACAATGCCGTGTTTGTGGGTTTAGGATTCCTCGCCACTATCCTAGCGGTTCCCCAACTGCGCCGTTTGTTACTCGATCGACGATTCTACATTGCAGCAGTCATTGCGCTCAGCGCTCTCATTCCAATTGTGCTGTGGAATTACTCGAATGATTTTCAGTCGGTGCAATATTATCTCAATCGCAGCGTAAATCCAGTTACGAGCGGACTTAAGATTGGTGCATTCATTGGATTTTTGGGAGCGTCCTATTTTCTAGTATCTCCATTTTATTGGAGAGGGTTCTTTCGAGTTTTAAAAAATCGGACTCAGCCTAAAGATGTCACCTCTGTCTATCCGATTCTTGCGTTCTGGGTTTTTCTAATTTCTTCTGTTGTTCTGACTATTATTTCTCTCATTTCTGCGGCATTGTATTACTGGAACATCACCGCCTATATTCTATTATTTCCATTGCTTCCGTTAGCATTTCCCAAACGTCCACCTCGACTATCGTTTTTGTATGGCTTACTGATCTCAACGCTGGTCGTCGTTCACTACACTGTGCTTCCCCTATCTGCGTTTATGGATCAAACCGTTGATCCCGATTCGCGTATGTTGTTTGGGTGGCGTGAGGTTGCAAGTGAAGTCAGCCGTCAAACAAAAGAACTGGGAGCGCCTTTATTGATGACGACTGATTATCGCTCGGCATCTGCTTTAGCTTACGAATTGAACAATAAAAATGTGATTGCAGTGAGCGATCGCGTCGATCAATTTGACTTTTGGCATTCAGATCGAGGCGAGCTACAGGGCAAAAATGCCGTGATTGTTTGGGATGATTGGTACCCAGCAACGGGGAAACTACTGCCAAAGTTCGATCGCGTTTCTGAGCCAGTCACAGTTCCGGTCACCCGATTTGGAATTTTGATCAAAAATTACTACATACAGAAAGGATACTGGTACAAACCGTGACAGATTGTATTCATTTAACTGAGATTCGATGCTACGGCTACACGGGCGTATTGCCAGAAGAACAGGTGTTAGGGCAATGGTTTGAGGTGGATTTAACGCTGTGGATCGATTTAGAAAAAGCCGGACAGAGCGATCGCTTAGAAGACACCCTCGACTACCGCGAGATTATTTCGAGCGTCCAGCAATTGGTGAAAACCTGTCGATTTGCATTGATAGAACGATTGGCAGCCGCGATCGCCCAATCTGCCCTATCGTTTGAGCTTGTCAAACAGGTACAAGTGAAATTAACTAAGCCTGCCGCACCAATTCCTGACTTTGGCGGCAAGATTATAATTGACATTACGCGCCTCAAATAACGGCATATTGGGTCTTCCATTTCTTCGAGAGATCGAGCCTTTATTTAGCAAAAAGCCCCGTTTGGGCTTCAATAGCTCAACGGGGCACTAGACGCAGTTAGGAGGTAACTATGCGCATTTAATTTACCGGAGAAAATCAAAAGATAAAGCAGACTTAAGAACGTCTTTATCCTGAGGCCAATTTATGAGCATGGCGCGTTGTTTCGGGCAGGCGATACTTCGTCGTGCAGCCCATCACATAGGATAAAGCCGTCTCTAAACTGATGCGATGTCCTAATGAAATAAACAGAGGTTTGGTTTTAGGACGAGTTCGCAACACTGCCCCAATCGTCTCTCCTTTGTGCTGCAACTCCACCCAAGCACCTCGCTCCTCAGGAACCTCACCATACTTGCCAACTAACAGCGATTTTGCCACGCCGATCGTGGGCATATTCGTCAGCACGCCCAAGTGACATGCAATGCCAAGCCGCCTCGGATGTGCCAATCCTTGACCATCACAGAGCAGCAGATCGGGGACAGTTTGCACCGTCTCAAGCGCATCTAGCACCGCAGGCACTTCTCGAAACGATAGAAAGCCCGGAATATAAGGAAACGTGGTTGGACGCCGCGCGATCGCATGATCGCAAAACTGCAACTCTGGGTAGGTCAGCACTGCTACCGCCGCCCGCGTGATCTTGCCGTCCTCTTCAAACCCAACATCGATTCCTGCAACATGGTTCACCACACCAAACTGATCGTGCGTCACCACCTCTTGACGCAATTCTTGCTGAATCGCAACAGCAGCTTCTGCGGTTAATGTCCACTCGTGTCTCTGTTGAATCTTCATTCTCTAACGGTTTTGGTTTACAAATCATGAATCTATCTCTATGTTCGATTCAACCGAATCAACCTAAAATGCGATATATCACTTCAGACGGGTGCGATGTTAGGACGACTGCTTGATGGACGCTACAAAATCGTAAAAGGACTCGGTTCAGGCGGCTTTGGGCACACCTACATTGCCGAAGACACTAAACGACCCGGTAATCCTGTTTGTGTGCTAAAGCATTTAAGTTTTACAACTCCTGATCCCAGCATTCTGAAGCAAGCGCGACGCATGTTTTTTGCGGAGGCAGAAACGCTAGAGAAACTGGGAAGACATGATCAAATTCCGCAACTGCTGGCTTATTTTGAAGAAGATCACGAGTTTTATCTTGTTCAAGAATTTGTGCAGGGACATCCACTCAGCGATGAGCTAGTCGCAGGTCAGAAACGATCGGAAGACTGGGTAATTGATTGTTTAGAAGATGTTTTGAAAACTCTAGAATTTGTTCACCGTCATGGCGTGATTCATCGCGATCTCAAACCAGACAATCTGATTCGGCGCGATCGCGAGCAAAAACTCGTCCTGATCGATTTTGGGGCCGTTAAGAGTATCGAAACGTCGATCACAGAATCGCAATCTGAAACGGCTCCTAGCCTCCCGGTTTATACCTCTGGCTATGCTTCTAGCGAACAGTGTCTTGGAAAGCCACATATCACTAGCGATCTGTATTCATTGGGCATGATCGCGATTCAAGCCTTGACAGGTGTCCGTCCTGCCCAATTGCCTCACGATTCCAAGACGTATGAATTACTATGGCGCAACCAAGCTTCGGTACGCGAAGAGTTAGCGATCGTCATCGAAACCATGACGAAATTTCATTTTGCCAATCGCTATCAGTCGGCTGCCCAAGTTTTAGAAGCTCTGGCCCACGTTAAAGAAGAGTCGCTGCTCACGCAAGCCCCGCTTTCTCTCATTGATGAACATCGCTTTTTCGCTCCGTCTAACATTTCCGCTAACATTCAGGACTCATCTCCAAACAAACCGAGCCAATCTACAAAACTAAAGATTGCCGCGATCGGGGCGGGCGCGATCGCGGTGTTGGGTGCGTCGGCGTGGGCACTGTCTCGGCAATCTGATTCACCTCAACCTGTTCTCCCTCAAATCGCCACTCCGCTCAGTTCAGACCAAAACAAAATTAGTTATGGTGAACGGGTTTTGGGAGTGGGAGTGGGAGCAAACCTTCCGCTCAAACAAGAGGCGGCGGATCAGGTGGCGGCAGGCAATTTTGACGTGGCGATCGCGGCGTTAAAAAAAGCTCGCGCTGTAGATCGATCTGACCCAGAAACGCTGATTTATCTCAACAATGCTGCAATTGCAACCGAAAAAGCCTATACGATCGCAGTTGCTGTGCCGCTTAAAACCCAACCTCAACCTGCAAACGAACTTTTGCGAGGCGTAGCCCAGGCACAAGAGCGGGTCAACACCTCTGGCGGAATTAACGGAACAAAATTGAAAGTTGCGATCGCCAGTGATGACAATAATCCTGATACAGCTCAACGCGTCGCCAAAACGCTGGTGAATACTCCAGCCGTTCTCGGCGTGGTCGGGCATGGCATTAGTGACACAACGTTTGCGGCGGGGGAAGTGTATCAGGCAGGAGAACTCGTGGCGATCGCCCCCATTAGTTCTGCCACAGAATTATCTAGGCTGAGCCACTATGTGTTTCGGGCCATGCCGAGTGATAAACGTCCGGCAAAACGACTGGCAGACTATATGGTGAATCAGCTTAAAAAGCGAAAAGTTGCCATTTTCTACAATTCCACTAGCCAATACAGCACATCGCTGAAAAATGCGTTTAAGGATGCGTTGTTCTTTGGTAATCAAGGCAGCACTGCTGAGATTGATTTTAATGCGCCCGACTTTGAGCAAACGGCAGCCGTTGATCTGGCCATTCGCAAAGGGGCAGAGGTACTGATGCTGGTTCCAGACAACAAATATGTTGATCGCGCCCTGTTAGTGATTGCGGCCAACCAAAAACGGTTGCCAATGCTGGCAGGAGATGTGATGTTTTCTCCTCGAATTCTCAGGAGTGGCGATGCGAGTACTGGGCTAACGATCGCAGTTCCTTACTACCAATTAGAGGTCGATAACTCTCTGTTTCAAAAGCAAGCAACCAAGCTTTGGAATAACGCTGTCAACTGGAGAACTGTGCTTGCTTACGACGCAACACAAGCCCTGATTACCGCGATTGGGCAATCTCCTACTCGCAACGGAATTCGGAGTATTTTAGCGAAACCAGATTTTGTATCGCCTGGCGGAATTCATCCGTTTAGTTTTTCGACAGAAGGCGATCGCGAGACAAAAATCGCGCTGATGAAAGTGACACCAGCGCGAACAAAAGCCAAAGCAAAGCAGTACGAATTTCAGCCTGTCAAATAACTATTTTTGCGCGGGGGGAGTCACCGCTGAGGGAGCGGTTTGAGGTTGCTGAAGGCGTTGACGCTGTTGATCTCTGAATGATTTTGCCGCCGCATCTAGATTTTCGCGTTGTTGCGCTCGAAACGCTGCCGGATCAAGCGGACTCTGAGAAAGTTGCTGAATCAGTTGCATCAATCCTGTGGTGCTGCCATCACTGCGGTTGTTGAACAAATCAGTTAGAGAATCACTGGCCTGAGGATCTTTTAGAAGAGCGGCGCTATTAGGGGTACTCCCAGGAATTTGAGCAAACGAGGCAGGCGCAAACGCAATTGCCAATCCTACTCCTGCTAACAGACCCAACACAAACTTTGCCATAACCATTAACTCCCACTACGTGATACTGCAATTCTACCCAAGACGGGTTTTTCTGAAAAATGCTCCCCAAAAAGAGTTTTTTTAGGCAAGGCGACGACGCAGCAAAGGTTGAATACTGATCAAGGTAAGGGTGCAAAATCCGACTAGGATTAGCAGCGCACCACCGAGAGACACGTTGCCGAAAGGCGCTTGCATAATAATGCTGCTAAAACTCCAATCCTTGTGAAGATAAAGATAGCGAATGGGTTCGATCGCATAACTCAACGGGTTGAGAGTCGCAACGACTTGCAACCACTTGGGCATAAATGATAATGGCACCAGTGCCGTACTTGCAAACAGTAGCGGTAGATTGGTGACGAAGATAACGGCAATCAGCTCAATATGCCCGGGCAAAGCAAACGCGAGTCCAAGACTCAATCCAGTTACTCCTAGCACGAGCAACAGAACGATGAATGCAACGAGGGCAAGCCCAAATGCGTTCGGCAATCCTGCACCGAGCAATGCACTCATCACGACGATCGCGGCTGTTTGAATCAGGCTCAAGGTCGTAATGAAGATTGCAGACGCCATTACGATCGAAAATCTTGATGCTAATGGCGCAACCAATAAGCGGTTGAGGAAACCAAACTCGCGATCGAACATGACCGGAAGCCCAGCATTGAGCGCACCACCAAACGCCGTAAAGACAATCACGCCCGCGCCGAGAAACTGACCGTAGCTAATGCGATCGCCAAACAATCCTTGGGGTGCGTTCTGAAATAGTGCCCCAAACAAAATCAGCCACATGAGCGGTTGAATAATGCCTGCCGCCAGTGTCGATGGACGCCGCTGAAGCTGAATAAACAACCGCCGAGTCAGCGCCAAGGTTTCTTGAACAAATTCCCCAACCAGATTTGGTTGAGACAGTGTAGCTAAAGGCTTTTCACTAAGACCGTTTTTAGACGGGGTAAGCGTGCTGCTCATAATACATTCCTTTTAATAACAGTCCTTTTGATAACAGAAGAACTAGCGCATGTTTTGCTTCTTCTCAGCTTTTGCATCTCGGCTTCCTGCCGCCGCCAGATCCGCATCTAGCAGGGTGCGACCTGTCGCCGTGAGGTAGACATCATCTAAACTAGGACGCGACTGAGCAATGCCAAATGTCGGGAGTCCAGCTTTTTGTAGCGTTTGCTGAACGCCCATTAACGCTTCGCTATTGGGGGTCACTACGAGATTAAGAGAATTGCCTTGAGCCGGGTTAATAATGACCTCCTGAACGGTTGGCAAAGATTCTAGAAGAGATTTTGCCTGTTGAGCTTCGTCTGTTGGAGAGAATTCTCGAATCCGTAGCGTGATGCGATCGCCGCCAACTCGATCTTTCAACTCAGAAGGCGTACCGGATGCAATCACCATACCGCGATCGATGATGGCAACGCGATCGGCAAGCGCATCAATTTCTTCTAAATAATGGCTTGTAATCAGAACTGTCGTTCCAACTTCTCGCAATCGTCGCAAAAAGTTCCATACAGTACTACGGCTCTCAATATCGAGTCCGACTGTCGGCTCATCTAAAACAAGAACATCAGGCTGGTGAAGCAGTCCAGCGGCTAAATCGAGTCGCTTCTTGAGACCACCAGAGTAGGTTCCCGTCCGCTTGTCTGCCCATTCGTCTAGCCCCAGAAGATCGATCGTTTCTGCGATTCGCTGTTTGGCAGTGGCTTTCGGCAGGTGATAGAGCGCAGCTTGCAACTCTAGAAGCTCTCGCCCAGTCAGAACCTTATCGAGCGCCACTTCTTGAGCAATGTATCCCAGCCGCTGCCGAGCTTGACGAGGATTGTCAACAACTGAAATGCCAGAGACTTCGATCGTGCCTGAATCTGGTTCTGTCAACGTACACAAGCAGCGGAGTGTCGTCGTTTTTCCGGCTCCGTTGGGTCCAAGCAGGCCAAAAATTTCGCCCGACTGAACGCTGAGCGAAACATCTTTGACCGCTTCTACTGACCCATAGCGCTTCTGGAGCTTTTCGATGAAGACCGCAGGCATAGTCGGTACTCCTCTATACAAATCTCAACATGTCTATACCTATTGTAGTAGTTCTGGTGAACAGATAATGAGGTGTGGAGAAGCGATCTCCTGAGGAGGATTACCCTAATCGAGTGATGTAGGCTGTCGCAACATCGACGAGCTGATGAGTAATCGGGAGGCTATCGATCCCCATGCCCGCGCAAAGCAGCATCATGTAGAAAATTGAGTATTTAAACGTTGCGCGTGCAACTTGCAGATCTGACGGCGTTTGCATCAATTTCCAAGCCTTTTGCACAAAAATGCCGTTTAGCAGCATCGCGATCGCGCCATACACCACGCCCATCACATGCAATGGATAGACCAACAGCAGCGTTGCTGGAATTAGCGACAGGGTGTAGTAAAAAATTTGACGACTTGTAGACTCGTTACCTTTTACCACAGGCATCATTGGTACGCCGACCTTGGCGTAATCTTCGCGAATCAGGATGGCTAACGCCCAGAAATGCGGTGGTGTCCACAGGCAAATAATTGCGAATAGAACCCACGCTGCCCAGCTTAAATCGCCCGTCACGGCTGCCCAACCCACAAGCGGAGGAATCGCACCCGCTGCGCCGCCAATCACAATATTTTGAGTGCTATGACGCTTGAGCCAATGCGTGTAAACCAGCACGTAAACCAGAATGCCCGACATTGCCAAACACGCGCTGAGCAGGTTTGCAAAAACAGTCAACAGCGTAAACGAAGCGATCGCCAGCGCGATCGCAAAGATCAGCGCATCACGCGGACTAACTCGACCTGACGGAAGTGGGCGACCGCGTGTCCGCTCCATCACATAATCAATGTCGCGATCGTACAAACAATTAATTGTATTCGCTGATCCAGAGGCAAACGTTCCGCTCAGCAATGTCACTAACAGCAATACCGGATCAACCTGTCCTTCTGCTGCAATCCACATTGCCCCTGCTGTTGTAATTAGCAACAGCAAAATAATCCGAGGTTTTGTCAGTTGAACATAGCTTTGAATAATTTGTAGGAAATCTTGATTGCGGCGTGAAACGCCCGTCATTGCATTTTGCATTCGCGTATTCCGTAAACGAGAGAGTAGAGACGCAATATATTGCGTTTAAAGATATTGGTCTAGCAACTATTGCGTCTTTGACGTAAGCATTGTTCTAAGGATTGGATTGCAGCGATTGTTCGGTAAAAATCGTGCAGATCCACCGATCATTCCACCGTTGCAAGCGTTTCGTCTGCTGATGGTGTTAATTGCACCGCTGCTTGATCCCGCAACGCCAAAACCGCAAAAACAATTAGCGTTCCCAACAGCGCAGCGCCCGTCGCCTGATGCGCTACCGTCAACGGCTCCACCTGCAATCGGAGTCGAAACGTTGCAACACCCAGCGTAATTTGCAACAGCAACAGCAGCCCAGCGACATTCGCCAATCGCCGCAATGCAAACGAAAGCGCTGGAGTTCGCCAAGCCATGACGACCAGCGTTAGCACCGCGATCGTAGGCGGCACGATTCCAGCAATGTGACTATTCATCACCATGCAGAGCTTTGATGTCCCTAAGCATTGGTGCAGCGCCCATTGAGAAGAGACTAATCCTCCCAGAATGCTTTGCATATAGACCAAAACTGCCGCACTTACGCCCACCCAGCGGAGTTTGCCAACGGTTCCAATGCCTTTGTAAACCACCAGGGAAGATCCGATCGCTAGCAGCGTTCCAAAGAACAACAGTCCGGTTCCAAGGTGAGCCGTCACAATATCAAAGCGCAGCAACTCAGTCACCGTCAGACCGCCCAAAATTCCTTGAAAGACCACGAGAAACAGGGCAAAACTCGCGGCGCTCGGCATCCAGCGAGGCAAGTCCCGACGGAACCACCACGCCGCACCGCAGAGCGCGATCGCGCCAAATCCAATCGTTGTGGCAACAAGACGATGAAACCATTCTAAAAAAACTTGCAGGTTCATCTGCTGACGCGGCACAAACTCCCCATAGCACAAGGGCCAGTCAGGACAAGACAAACCCGCATTCATCACACGGGTAGCGCTGCCCAATGCCATCAGGAAAAGCGTCGCGATCGCCAGCCCAAACACCAACCGCGTCATCCAAACTCTGACGGCAATAGATGAGGGCGAAGAAACAGGAGAAGAGTGAAGAATAGAATTTGACATCTGAGAAATTTATTGTTCCGGTCTCTGAAGAGAAAATAAAAGTTCACGGAAATCGGAGCATCTGCTCTAAGTTCTACTTTAGTGACGGAATCGTTAATTTGAACAGCTTTAGGGAATTCTTCGGATTCTCAATGGCTTCCAGTCAACCTTCTACAACGCTTCTGCTGCGATCCCAAAGAAAATATTAAGGATACTTCTGAAACAGAACACATCCAAAGAGCCGTGTCGTACCGTTGAGGGGGGAGTTACCCAAATAGAGGTTTTGGCGTTTCAGCTTAGATTCAAACTGACATTTAGCCTTATTGGTTTTCGCGTTAGGATCTCTCTTAAGGGCGCTCTCCATCCAAAGCCCAAATACTAGAATTTCAAACGTTGATATTTCATCAAACATCTATGCTCTGAGCGAACAGACCGAGGGACAGCGAACCAGCCATAATCCATGTTGCCTTTTCCCGTTTAGTAGGTCTTCTTACACCCGATCCCACGTCCCCCATGAATGAGAGTGATGAGCCGTGAATATTCCAAGTCAAATTACAACGCTTCTCGCTGGTATTCTTCTGACCCTAATTAGCTTTTGGTATGGTCAGAACCACAACCTATTACCCGTTGAAGCCTCTAAGAATGCTGCTTCAGTAGACAGTCTGTTTAACGCCATGTTGACAATTGGCACAGGTATTTTTCTACTGGTTGCTGGCATTCTGATCTACAGCGCTATTAAGTTCAGACGCGATCCTGACGACACAAGTGACGGACCGCCCGTACATGGCAATATTCCGCTAGAAATTCTCTGGACAGCGATTCCGGCCATTATCGTGTTAGGGATTTCGGTCTACAGCTTTGACGTTTACATGGATGAAAACGGCATGAATCCCATGGATCACATGGCGCATGGGAAAGCTCAGCATCAGGTAGCAGCGCAGCCAGGAAATGCAGTTGCGCAGCTTACAGGGTCCCCCGCATTTGCCGCAACTCTTGTTTCTCAAGCTGATCCCAACCAGCAGCAAGCCGAATCGATTCTGAAAGATCCAGCCACCAACGCTGTGCGAGAAGATATTCCGCAACGTAAGGACGCGCCAACGCTGGGAACTGTCTCGCCACGAGTGGGTTCATCTCCTGAGAAAACAGAGAAGCCTGCTGAAGTAGTCATCAGTGCGACAGGAATGCAGTACGCTTGGCTGTTTACCTATCCAGGAACCGAAGTCGTTGCAGGAGAACTGCACGTTCCCTTGGGTCGCGACGTCTTGATTAATATTTCTGCTAACGATGTTCTACATGCGTTCTGGGTTCCAGAATTTCGTCTGAAGCAAGACGCTGTGCCCGGACGCCAAACTGAGATTCGCTTCACTCCAACTAGAGAAGGTCAGTATCCCCTGATTTGTGCTGAGCTATGCGGGGCATACCACGGTGCAATGAAAACGATCGTGGTTGTGGAGCCTCAAGAAGCGTATGACAGTTGGCTTCAGAGTCAAGAAGTTGCCAGTGCTGAGGTGCTTGATCGAGCGATAGCGGCCAATCCCGCTACGATGACCGACGAAGAGTACCTTGCTCCCTATGCTCAAGATATCGGCATCACGGCAGCCGCCCTCGAACAGTTACACTCCCACGAGGGGCATTCCTAATTTCTGATAGACAGTTGATGGACGCTTAATCGACATTGGGTACTCCGTGTTACCCTGCCTACCCCATACCCCTCTCGTCATGACTCAAGCCGCTCAAATTCAAGAAGAAGCCAACCAGCTTGCCCACGGCAACAAGCCGGGCAACTGGAAGGAATACTTCTCCTTTAGCACTGACCATAAGGTGATCGGAATTCAATATCTGGTCACAACCTTCTTTTTTTATCTCATTGGCGGTGTGCTGGCGACCCTGGTTCGCACAGAACTCGCTACGCCTGAATCGGATTTTGTCAGCCGCGAGGTTTACAACAGCCTATTCACGGTTCACGCCACAGTAATGATCTTTCTATGGATTGTGCCTGGAGCAACCGGCGGATTTGGCAACTACCTTATTCCTCTGATGATTGGGGCGCGAGATATGGCGTTCCCTCGCCTCAACGCGCTCGCCTTCTGGATCATTCCCCCGACGGGATTGATGCTGATGTCCAGCTTCTTAGTCGGCGCACCCGGCGCAGGTTGGACAAATTATCCGCCCCTCAGCTTGGTTAGCCCAAAAGCGGGGGAGATGATCTGGATTCTTAGCATTCTGCTATTAGGAACCTCGTCAATTTTGGCAGCCGTGAACTTCATCGTCACGATCTTCAAGATGCGAGTCCCTGGCATGGGCTTAAACCAGATGCCTCTGTTCTGCTGGTCAATGTTGGCAACCTCATTCTTAGCGCTGATCGCCACACCAGTTTTGGCAGGAGCAATGATCTTGCTGTCATTTGACGTGTTGATTGGCACTGCCTTTTTTAATCCAACGGGCGGCGGCGATCCGATCATTTATCAGCACCTCTTCTGGTTTTACTCTCACCCTGCCGTCTACATCATGATCTTGCCGATCTTTGGCATGATCTCAGAGATTGTTTCAGTTCACTCGCGCAAACCAATTTTTGGCTACAAAGCGATCGCATACTCCAGTATCGCCATCTGCGGACTCGGCCTAATCGTCTGGGCGCACCACATGTTTACCAGTGGAACTCCGCCTTGGCTGCGGATGTTCTTCATGATCACTACGATGGTCATTTCTGTGCCAACCGGAATTAAGATCTTCAGTTGGCTGGCGACGTTGTGGGGCGGCAAGCTCGATATGAGTTCGGCGTTGCTGTTTGCTATGGGATTTATTTGCCTGTTTGTGATTGGCGGTATTAGTGGCGTCATGACGGCTTCAGTTCCATTTGACATTCACGTCCACGACACTTATTTCGTTGTGGCTCACCTGCATTATGTGTTGTTTGGGGGCAGCGTCTTTGGGTTATATGGCGGCTTCTACCATTGGTTCCCCAAAATCACGGGACGGATGATGAGCGAAGCGTGGGGCAAGGCTCACTTCTGGCTTACGTTTATTGGCTTCAACCTGGCGTTTATGCCGATGCATAAACTTGGTATGGAAGGCATGAACCGTCGGGTTGCAGAGTACGATCCCAAGTTTGCGACATTAAATCTGATCTGTACGATCGGAGCCTACTTACTAGCCGTTTCGACCATTCCGTTTATTGTCAATGCCACTTGGAGTTGGCTGCGAGGCAAACCAGCGGGCGATAATCCGTGGCGAGCATTGACGTTGGAGTGGATGACCACTTCTCCGCCTCCAGTGGAAAACTTTGAAGCTGATCCAGTGTTAGCAACTGGTCCATATGACTATGGCATGGGTAGCCGTGCTACAGAAGTGGATGTTCCCTTCTCCGAGGCCGACGATCCAACTTTGTCGGCGGGTCCAAGTTCTACGTTGCGGGCAAAACCTGATCCGGTGGTAGCAGCAAATCCAAGCGATCGCGGCGACGAAAGCTACAACCGAGAGTAATTCAATTTAGTCATTCCATCGAAGAGGGAGAAACAGATTTTATTGGTTTATCCCTCGTTTTTTCAACTGTTCACTTAGCTATTCGAGACCATGACCACCCTCGATCCTGCAAAATTAGAGCGCAACCATCACCAAGACGACCATCATGTTGCGTCTGGGCATGAAGACCATCCCGATTATCGCCTCCTGGGCATCATTGTTTTTCTGGTCGCAGAAGGCATGATTTTTCTGGGGCTGTTCACGGCATATTTTGCCTTTCGGACGGTTGCCCCAACGTGGCCCCCTGAAGGAACACCCAAACTAGAGCTACTGCTGCCGGGCATCAACACAGTAATTCTGATTGGTAGTAGCTTTGTCATTCACAACGCGGATACAGCGATCAAGAAGAATGATGTTCGCGGGCTGCGCTTGTGGTTTGGTGTCACTGCGGCGATGGGCGCTGTCTTCTTAGCAGGTCAGCTTTATGAGTACTTCCATTTAGAATTTGGGCTGACCAAAAATATTTTTGCCAGCACATTCTATGTACTGACGGGATTTCACGGGCTACACGTCTGCTTTGGACTGATTCTGATCATGGCAGTGTTGTGGCGATCGCTAAAGCCCAATCATTACAACAGCAAAGATCATTTTGGCGTCGAAGCAGCAGAAATCTACTGGCACTTCGTGGATGTGATCTGGGTAATTCTGTTTCTGTTGCTTTACATCATTTAAATTAAATCGGATTCTGTAAATCTGATTTTTGTGAATTTGATTATCTAACCCAATCTCAAGCGCTCCTTGCAGTTCGTAATTTGTAATCTGAAGTATTTTCTTCAATTATGAATTACGAACTATCATGTTAAGCGCTGACTGAGCAGGGTGATGATAGATGAGTTTACCGTTTGTTTTAGATGTCGCGATCGGCTTAATTTTTACGTATTTAATTCTGAGTTTATTAGCCTCTGAACTGCAAGAATTATTGGCAACGCTCTTGCAATGGCGAGCTAAGCATCTTAAAGACTCAATTGAAGTTTTGCTCTCAGGAGGCACGGGTACGCCCGAAGAAGAGCGCGTGCGAGATTTGGTGTCTCGGCTTTACAACGATTCGCTGCTGCAAAACGTTAACCAAGAAGCGAAAGGCGTTGTTGCTACGGGCTTTCGACGGATTTCGGGTTTCCTGTTTCGGGGAAATCGCAAAGGCGCGTTTGGTCGGGAGCTATCAACCGGGCCTTCTTACATCGCGTCAGAAACGTTCGCCACAACCATGATCGAGCAGCTTGGCATCACGTCGCTGATCGACAAATTAACCGAAGTTCGATTTGAGAAATTTGTCCATCGCATTGTCGGACAGTATTCGACGGATGGGGTGGGCGAGGCTCAAGTTTCTAGCGATGATGGGTTTCGAGATGATTGGGAGCGGGGCGGAATTCGAGTCGTTGCGGCCAAGTCCAACATGGCTAACTTAGACCAAGATCATAATTTCCAACTATTAGTTGAAGAGTATGACGAGATCTTGCGATCGTATAAGAATAAGCAAGCCAACCTAACCACTAGCATTGAGCGGTTGGGCGAAGCCTTTAACATTTATATTGCAACGAGTTGCGATCCCAACTCATCGGAGCCAACGCAACAAATTTATGCTCGTCGCCTGCAATCGCTCAAATCTAGTATTTTTGGTGAAAATAACGATCGTGCGATTCTGTCAGGCGGTCTGAAGCCAAGCTTATCTGAAATTGCCGAACTGGTGAACCAGAACAGCCACACCTACAAAGAAGCGGTGAGCGCCTATGAGCGCTTAGCGAACACGGCAAGACCGATCGATGCCCAAGTCAATTCAACAATTGAAGGTCAAATTCAAGACTACATAGCAGGGTTAGAGCCTGAAGAGGCGCAACGCTTCAAGAAACTCATCAACGAGGACCACCTCAAACCGTATGACGCTCTACCATTTGACCAGCAGCAGATCTTCCTATCCACTGCCCTCAAAGATTTGTCGGAAGAGGAACGTCAACTGTACGAAGATTATCAGTCCTACAAAAAAATTCGGAGTGGTTTAAGTCGGTTGCCCGATTCTGTGAAAGAAAGTCTATCGATTTTGGCAAGGCGGGCTCAAACGCGAGTTCAGCAAGTCGATAACGAACTGCATCAATTTAGCGATGAGATCGCGCTTTGGTTTGACCGATCGATGTCGCGTGCGTCTGGCGTTTACAAACGCAATGCCAAAGGGGTGGCGATCCTGATGGGTCTTGTTCTCGCGGCGGGTACAAATGCCGATACATTTCATATTTTCAATCGACTATCGAGTGATGATAGCTTGCGACAACTGATTACTGACCAGGCCGCTAAACTCGATCTGAGAGCGACCAATTCTCCGCGTTTGTCGGAGGATCTAAAAAACCTGAGAAATCAGACAGATTCTGCATTGCGAGACATTGCTTTTCCTATTAGCTGGAGTCCGGTCAATTTAGGCAGACAGCTTGAATGTCAGCCCAATGAGGTTCCGAGCGATCCGTCTCAAGCGACGCAACCAGACACACCCAATCAGACTGATGACACTCAGGCTAAACAAGCCTGGGCAAACCTCTACAAATCCTGCGTCAATGGAGGTCAAGCGACGATCGACACCCCTGTACCCCTACAAGTGATGGACATTGTTGCTCATCGACCTTTGGGACTGCTGCGAATGGTTTCGGGTTGGGCGTTTAGTGGCCTTGCGATCGCGATGGGTGCTCCGTTCTGGTTTGACTTGCTCGGCAAATTTGTCAATGTCCGCAATTCGGGCGGCAAGCCAAAACCCAAAACAGAGGAGAATTCGCCTTAACTAACTAGACGTTAAGAATCATTGTTTCCATCGCGTCTTGTAAATCTTGAGTGAGATCGGTGACTGCTTGTTTTGCAGAACGCCGATCTTTTTTGTAAGCATTCCAGCGATCGCTGAGCGAAATCGGTTCTCCAATCGTAATTAGCGCCGATTGTTTCCCAAGCTTCGGGCGATGAAACGGATTGCCACCTTTGATTCGAGTCATGGTGTCCCACAGAATCAGCACCGCTTCGGCAAACCGCTCCGCCGTCGGTTTCTCGAATACATATTGCCCAGTCACAGCCACAAAGCTCTCGACAATTCGCATGTGCCAGATTCGCAGATGAGCTTCTTCCGCAACTAGATCGGCAAGCCCGCGCTGCAAGGGTGAAAGCTTATCAAGCGTGAGATCCTCGCGATAGATGCAATCCCAAGCCGCTTGTTCAAGGCGACGACAGCGGTCGATCACCGTTCCTTTTGGCAGAACATTGAAATACTCTTCAGGAACTTGTAAGGCCGCGTTGAGTAACTCTTGCAATCGGACGGCAAATTCTTCGTTGGTCATCTTGTGATGTTTAGCGTTCTCTCCGGTTTTTAAGGGTTGATGGTAGAAGCGTCGATAAAACTCTTCCATTTCCACTAACAAGTGTGCAGCTAACCGATAAAGCCGGTGATATAAATATCGCTCATTTAGTTTTTTTTCGTCGCTCTCTGCCCGGCTCAGTCCAGCGTCCGCTTCCAATTCTCCGAGTAGTGCCTCGATTTCAGCCCAAGGTGGTGTTATGTAGCGATATTGAAGTCCCACAGGTATTACAATTACCTCTTCCGAACGCCCGGCTTTCTGCAAATCTTCAGCGCACCAGAAGCCAAGCTGCGAAATTCCAGGCTCTAGAGGACTAATAATTTCGTTGTGCCCATTGGTTGCGCCTTCGGGGGCGGCCATGAGCGGAAATTGACCGTTGGCAAACAGATCACGCGCCGATCGCAAGCCGGCCCGATCGAGCTTGCCGCGATGGATCGGGGTGCCGCCCAGTTTGGAATACATCCACCCAACGATCGCACCTGCCCAAAGCGGAATGCCGCGATCGTACATAAAGTGAGCATGGGTCGGCTTTTGTAAACGAATTCCGTTTTGCTTAGCAAATCGAGGCAGCAGATGATGCATCAAATACATCATGGTGGCTGGATCGTCGGTACTGGGATGCCGAAACGCCAGCAGTAAGCGAACTTTGCCGTCTTGAAACTGCTGATAGAGATGCGCCAATTGTTCTATGTTTTTAGCTTCGACCTGACAGATCGGCGTTCTAAAGCGCAACCACAACGGCACGGTTGCTCGCAAAAAATAGACCGCTTTACGATCGAGGGCGGGCGGAATAAATTCTAAGGGAGGTTGAACCTGTTGGAGTGAGCGAGGCAAGGGAAACTCCTTCGATCGATATCGGGATGTTATACCAATTTTCCCAATTAAGCGACAGATCCTCGTAGAGACGCGACGCATCATGCCCAGGGCAAACGCATCTAAACCTTAACTTCGGCTTTCGGTTCTGACGAACTACCAACAAAGATGAACGGCGACGAGACAATTGAACCAAAGCGAAATCTAAACGGTTACGCTGCTGGCTTACAGATCAACTTCATCTTCTTGGACAAACCTCGAATGCTAACTCGTGCCGATAAAAACACACATTGAACTCTGCAAAAAAGTTCATGTGCCCAAAAATCACAGGGATATCTTCTAATTTAGTCCACGCAAACGCAAACAGGATAGGAGAAAACGGCGCGATCGCAGCAGACACAACTAAACCTCGTGCCTCACTCCGTGCCAAATTTCCACTCAATGGTACAGAAACAGTTTGGTTTTCCCAGACGGCTCCCAGTTGTAGACCAATCTCGTAAGGTAGAACATTGACACTCGCGCCGGTATCTAACAGTGCCATTATCTCTACAGAACGGTTCTCTAATGTGAGGATCGAAGGTAGGGGCATGACGAGCGATCGCCCGGCGCTATCCGTTCGCTCAGTAAACGAATAGCGTTGCCCATCAAGCATTGGATGCTTTCTTGACTGTGGTTAGAAGATCAGACAATGCTTGAACCGCTTCCTTATCCGCTTGGGGAGACCACACTACTGCTTCAGTAGATGCGAGGTGATTGAGAAGCATTTTCTCTGAATCACTCTCTTCAAGCGGTTCTAGGCTGCATCCTTCCTCCTTGGCAACTGCTAGAAGGAGAAAGTGGATCAGTCGAATCTTATCTTGATGAGATAACTGATTAATGGTGGGCAACAGTTCGCTGAGTGACATATTGCTTATTTCAGAGGCTATACAGCCCTCCATTGTAATCTTGATCCTCCTGTGAGGCTTAGGGGATATTGTTAGGCTGTCTCTGTGAGCTATAGTGCTTTACACCTTTCAATCAAAAGATGAACTTTAAACTCAACTTCCAGTCTTCGCTTTCACGAATCAATTCAATTTGACGGATGAATTCGCGAAAATAGAACCGACGTTCAGATTCCGATAGGTCAAGCCAAAATTGGGGAATCGAAACGGTCTTGGCGATCGCAATCAAATTGACAGGCGGTAATTGAGCTAGTTTCGCTTGCAGTTGGGCAATTTCAGCCCTCAAGTTATAAGTTCTTAAGTCTGCCGTTTCTTGATCTAAAACACCGCTTTCTAGCAGAGATGGAAGTTGATTCAGAATCGTTTGTTTTTGCGCGATCGCACCGTCAATGCCCTGTTTGATCCCTTCGACCGGAGGCAACTCGACGCCCGACACCGCACGGGGTAGTTCCTCACAGATTTGCTCAATTGTGCGCTGTAAAACTGAATCATAGGCGATCGATTTGCACTTTGGGTTGCAGGGGCATCGGGTTGGACGCAGATAAAGATATTCCTTCGCACCTTTGCGCTTGCGACGTGACTGAGTGACTCGCGCGATCGTCATGGGAGACTGACAGGTTTTGCAGATCACAAGTCCTGCCAGCGATCGCGGCGCACTTGCGGTGCGAGCGGGAAGCCGTCGGTTGCGTCGCAGGAGCCGATCCACTTGTGCTGCTTCATCACGGGAAATAATGGCGGCGTGAGTATCCGAGAGGAGGTCGCCGTTTTGGTATTCTAAGTCGCCTCGATAAACCGGATTGATTAACCATCGGCTCCCGGTTGAAACAGCAATTTTTTTGCCATACTGCTTTTCTAAATAGCGAACCGCGCCCCGCAGCGAGCCAAACAGTAGAAATCGCTCGAAGAATTCTTTGACCACCGGAGCCGTACTGCGATCGATGATATAGCGATTGCGGCTGCGACGATAGCCGTAAGGCGCTTTTCCGGGAGGAGCAAAGGCTTTCACACGGTTGCGGGCGTGCCCTTGACGAATGCGCCTGCTGCGTTGGGTGTATTGGAGTTGCTGTAAGAACTTTAGAAATTCCGATTGTAGATTGTGTTCAGATGCCTCGATGGGAATGACGTTGATGTTGAGCGATTCGAGTTGAGATAAGCGATCGCTGACCTCTTTCATCGATTCGCCCAATTCTTCTAAGCGACGAATTAGGAGATAGTCTACAGATTCGGTTTGACAGTCGCTCAGCAATTGTTGAAACTGAAAGCGCGGCTTCTTCTCGGTGGCTAAATCTTGATACACGCGATCGATATCCCAGCCCCACAGCGTCGGATCGGGGGTTATCTCTAAAAGCGGATCGCTGTACAGATAAGCAATGATTTTCATACAGAATGGGATTGCTAACGAAAATCAAAAAGTTCTGTAGAGGTAAATAGAAACTTCAACGGTTAGTGTCATGCAATTATCCCACGACTCCCAATTCGATCACATGTCCGTCGGGATCTTTGACAAACAGCGCTGGACGACCGGAAGCACTCATCTGAAACGGGTAGCCGTGGGAGGTTAACTGCTCTTTTGCCGCTTCAATGTCAGAAACCGAAAACGCCAAATGCCGATTTCGCCCCCATTTTTCTGCATTCTGAAAATCAGAAATGATGTTGGGAACTTCGATGAGGTGAATTTGCATCGTGCCTAGCTCATACCACGTACCGGAAAATTTGAGATTGCGATCGCCCGTTGGCAACCCTAATACCGTTCCATAAAAGTAGTCTGACTTTTCTAAGTTCGACACTGGAATCGCGGCGTGGAGAAATTGTGTGATCATCATAAAACCTGCAAATTAAAATGATGGCAGTTCGTTAGATTATAAAATTCTGGCATCGAATCCTTAAACAGACTTTATCGCATGAATAATCGCTGGACACTGAGCGGAAAGAAAGCTTTGATTACAGGCGCAACTAAAGGGATTGGACTGGCGATCGCGCAAGAATTTCTCTCTCTTGGCGCAGAGGTGATGATTGTGGCGCGAGATCAGGACGCGATCTCGCAGCAGCTTGAAACTTGGAAATCGCAGGGGTTGGAGGCTGAAGGGATGGCTGCCGACGTATCAACCTCTGAGGGACGAGATGCGATCGCGCAGTACGTTCAGCAAACCTTTGGAGGGTTAGAGATTCTGGTGAATAACGTGGGGACGAATATTCGCAAAGCGGCAACTGAGTACAGCGTGGATGAATATACCAAAATTATGGAAACCAATCTAACGTCTGTATTTGAGATGTGCCGACTGACCTATCCGTTGCTCAAAGGGGCGGAAAGCAGCATCGTTAATATTGGCTCTGTTGCTGGATTGACTACCGTTCGGACGGGTGCGCCTTATGGCATGACTAAAGCAGCGTTGGTTCAACTCACGCGATCGCTGGCAGTGGAATGGGCAGCTGATAGAATTCGCGTTAATACAGTCGCGCCCTGGTTTATTCGCACGCCTCTAACCGATTCCTTGCTCAACAATTCCGACGTTCTAGCCTCGGTACAAGCTCGGACGCCGCTCAAGCGCGTGGGTGAACCAGAAGAAGTCGCAGGGTTAGTCGCGTTTTTGTGTATGCCCACCGCTTCCTACATTACAGGACAGTGCGTTGCTGTTGATGGCGGCTTCCTATCGTTTGGTTTCTGAGTGGACATATTTGCGTGAGATTCTGCACCCGTTAGAATAGGCATTCTACCCAGCATTGATGAACGTCTGAGTCTCGCTGACAAACTCCCTAAGCAGCACCGACGAACTATAGCAGTGTGGGATTCTGCCATTAGATGGTTATGAGCTAGCGCCTTCGAGCCTTGCTCACCATCTTGCGAGATAGACGCAATGTTAAGTCTTCTTTTTCTGCCCACTCTTGCACAAGGCGATAAAACGTTTGACGGTCTTCATTCTTTAAAACCGCGACCTGATCCGCCGTCTCGATCGCATAGGGATATCCGCCGCCAATAATCACTTCTGCTCGAACCCAATCGATCACGCGATCGTAGAGTCCCGCTTCATAAACCCAAACAGGCATCTCTAAACGCACAGGATAGCTATCCCGATTGGTCTTGAGGTAGGTAAAAACGATGTGATCGGCTAACTCTTGATAGAAATCTCGGACTCCGATGCGCTGACAGCGAAAAATAGGAGTGCGATCGCCCCACTGCATGTCATGTTTGGCGCGAGTCAGGAGTTGGGCATCATGAATGGCTTTGCCTTCGGGTAGATCACACAACCGTCTCAGCATCTCAGTCAGATCGCGGGCGGTAGAGGTATCGATGTAGCCCACGAGCGGAACTCGATATCGTTCACTCGCTCGAATTAGGTTACGAATGCATTTGACGTAGAAATGCTTGGTTTCTTCATCAAAGGCTTCTGCAAAACTCGCAATCAGCGAACCGTCAAAGAAGGCCAAGCAGCGATCGCATCCTTCGCGCTCTTCCATGTATTGGATTAAGCGCTGAGTTTCCATCTCAAACCGACGCAGATTGACTTTGCGATCGGCGAGATCTCCCCGTCCGACGCGCAGATCACTCGGCGTCAGCACCTCTGATTTGATGTCTTTTTCATACTCGCCCGATGGCAAATGAAAGTTTTCGTACCACCCGATCTGCACTAGCGCTACTGGGATCGAGAAATCTTTACTCGGATAGATTTGAGAGCCATCCACGGCAAATGTGGAAATTCCAGTCAAGCGATCGCGCACCCAGGCCATGCTCTGCTCTCGGCTCTGCCACGTCAAATCACACGGCAAAATCCAGTCTGGAGATGTGCCAAGCGCCTCTAACGGACGTGCGCCACAATCTTTCATGCCGTCTAGCCGATCGAGCAAGTCGGTGTGCGATCGCTGCGACATTTGGGCAAGCGCCGCTCCATAAAGCTGAAGCTCGTGCATCGCCGTCTTGTCGAAGCGCGTAAAGTCTTCTCGCTTCTGATTTAGCTGAGCCAGAATTTGCGATGGTTTGACAGGCATGAACTTAAAGAATTAATACCTAAGTACTATATCCCAGGTTCTCAGATTGCAATAAAATCTGCGATCGCTGATTCGCCTGAAGATGGGGTGAGTTCAGCCTATTGCGTTGATTAAAAAAGAGCGATCGGCAGTGAGCGGATTAGGAAGGATTTGATTTCGTGCTTGGTAATCTTCAACTAGAAGCTCTAACACGTCTTGACCGTTTCTCAGTGCCTCTTCGTAAGTGTCTCCATGCGTGTGAGCATAAGGACCAAATTCAGGCAAACTCACAATAAACTTTTGATCTTCATCTGACCACTGAATCACCATACTGTAGTGGGGCGTCATTCACGTTCTCCATTATCTTCGTTTAACCTATTCAGATCTCGGAGGGCATTTTTGATGTCTCTTTCTTGATAGCGATCAGCGTCTGCTCCATCTTTTCCAGAAAGCGGCATGTAAGGCAAAAGAGGGTGAGACCATACTGTATGACTGCCTTCTCCTGATCTGTAAGTAAAGTTTGCCCGTAGTAGTATCGCCTTTAGTTCTCGGATCTTCTTTGGCACGTCCCGATTTCTCTATTTTGATTCTCGATTCGCTTGTAGGTCTCGATCGACAAGAATCCCCCGCAGTCCTGCTAATTTTGCGGCCTCATAATCCTCTTTAGCGCTATCTCCAATGTGCCATGCCATCTCCGCCGCACAATCATGCTTTTTGAGCGCAATTTGAAAAATTCTGGCATCTGGTTTTGCCACTCCAGCTTTGGTGGAAATGGTGATCGAGCTAAAGTAATCGGAGAGATTGAGGGCTTTTAGAACAGGATGGATGCGCGAGTCAAAATTTGAAATGATGCCCAACGGAATGTCCAGTTTTCTTAGCCGCTCTAACGTTGGAACCGTGTCCCGATACACTATCCAAGGCTCGGTGGTGGCAAAGTGAGAATAGACCTCTGAGAAAAATTCTGAGAAGTTTTTGAACTGATCGAACACGCCGACTTGGCGAAAGGTTTTAGATGCGATCGCGCCCCACCAGCGATATTCAAGCCGAGGAATGTCAGTAGAGTTTGCCTCTGGAAACATGCAGGGGGGCGAAGCTTTGAACTGTTGATAGAACGCCTCATTCAACTGCTTCGGATCAACCTCAACCCCGTGCTTTTGGGCAAGCTGTCCATATACTTCGCCCACACTGCCACGAACCCCAAACAATGTACCAACCGCGTCAAAAAAGATTACTTGGGGGCGTTTCATAAGACTTTCCGTAGAGGAACATAGACAATTGCCATCGTCTATTATTCATCGTTTCCTGCCAAAGCATCCACGATCGGACGCGTTAACCAGCTAAATCCAACGCGAATTTGGTGTCTTAGAGTGGGCATCCGGTTGAGGTAGGCAAGCCGCCGCGCCAAATTTGCCAATGCTCCATCTAGCTGGAGTCCTAAGCCTGTCAAAGTCGCCTCGCCGATGCCGAGTGTCATCATTTCGCCCAAATACTGATAGCGGAATGGCAGTAAAGGGCGATGGGTGAGCGAGGCCCAAATATTCCAACCGACATAATCGGACTGTTGAAATGCCGCTTGGGCTGTGGCTGGAACCTGCTGACCTTCAGCATCTTTGCAGTCTGCCAAATCGCCCAATGCAAAAATCTCAGGATAATCGATCGCTTGCAACGTTGGGGTCGTCACAATCTGTCCTCGCTGATTTTGCTTGAGCGGAAGATTTCGGACGACTTCGGCAACGCGAGTTCCAATCGTCCACAGAACGATGTCCACCGGAATCGTATCCGTTGAGCCTTTGTAGAGTAGAGAAATGCTGTCCTCGGTTAGGCTCTCCACTGTGGTTTCTAGATCGAGAAAGACGCCTCGTTCTTCTAGCGCCTTGGTGGCTGCCTCACGATTGTGAGTGGGGGACGATCGCAGAATTTGATCAGTTTGCTCGACAATCCGAATGCGGGCACGGTCACCTAAGCGATCGGCTAATTTACAGGCGAGTTCCACACCGCTATATCCCGCTCCAACGATCGCAATCCGAATGCGATCCGCCGCCGATTCTTTTAGAAGTCTTAGCCGTTCTTGCAATCGGTAGGCATCTGCGATCGCTCTAAACGGAATGGCAAACTCCTCAGCTCCTGGAACGATATCCATCGGCGTTTCTCCGCCTGCCGCTAACACCAAGCGATCGTAGGTCAGAGTTTCTCCGTTCTGAAGCTGAACCTGTTTTGCCTCAACGTCAATCTCGGTTACGGCTGTCTGCTTAAATCGAATTCCGGTTCCCGCCAGCAGTTCTTCATACGGCGGGGCGACTTCCCACGACTGCATTTCTCCCGTCACCAGTTCGTAGAGCAGAGGAGCGAAGACGAAGCGATCGCGCTGATCGATCAGCGTAATTTCAGGTCTGTCGAGCTTGTCCCACGGCAACTGATTCAGCCGCAGCGCGGTATACAATCCACCAAAACCGCCACCGAGAATACAAATCTGAGACATAACGCTTAAGTCACGAGGCAACTCTTTTCATTCTAGAGACTCCCCCCCAATATTTCATTAGGAGTTCATCTCTCCTCTCGGATTAGCGTCGCTTCATGGCAGAATACCGTAAACGCACAGCCCGTATTCATAGGACGAGTCATGACCAAACTGAACGTAGGACTGTTATTTGGCGGATGTTCTGGGGAGCATGAGGTGTCGATTTCCTCAGCCCGATCGATTGCTCAAGCCCTAAGTAACGAGGCTAACGCCGAGAAGTACATGCTCCTGCCGTTCTACATTGGCAAAGATGGAGCTTGGCGATCGCCCGAAATTGCTCGGCAAGTTCTCGAATCGGGTGCTGCCATTCCGGTGGCTGACGAAACTCCTAATCGTTGGCAGTTTCCTGTCGAAGCGGCTGGAATCGATGTTTGGTTTCCAATTCTGCATGGCCCGAATGGTGAAGATGGGACGGTGCAAGGGTTGCTCAAACTGATGCAAGTTCCGTTTGTTGGCTCTGAGGTGCTGGGATCGGCGGCGGGAATGGATAAGATTGCTATGAAAATGGTGTTTGCTCAGGCAGGATTGCCGCAGGTGAAATATGTGGCGGTGAAGCGCTCTGAGGTCTGGTCAAATCCGTGTGTGTTTCCGAAGCTGTGTGACCAGATTGAATCCCAGTTGGGCTATCCCTGTTTTGTGAAGCCTGCGAATTTGGGGTCGTCGGTAGGGATCTCGAAAGTTCGGACTCGCGGGGAACTAGAAGCGGCGTTAGATAATGCGGCAAGCTACGATCGGCGGATCATTGTGGAGGCGGGCGTTGTCGCACGAGAGATAGAATGTGCGGTGCTGGGCAATGATCAGCCGAAAGCATCGGTTCCGGGAGAGATTACGTTTCAGAGTGATTTTTATGACTACGAAACGAAATACACAATTGGCGAAGCGGATTTATTTATTCCGGCAAATATTCCTCCAGCCGTGACGACCCAGATTCAGGAGCGGGCACTTCAAGCGTTTCTGGCGTTAGATTGTGCAGGGCTGGCGCGAGTGGATTTCTTTTACGTCGAAGCGACGGGCGAAATTTTGATTAATGAAATCAATACGCTGCCTGGTTTTACAGCAACAAGTATGTATCCTCAGATGTGGGCGGCAAGTGGAATTCCGTATCCTGAATTAGTGGATCAATTGATTCAGTTTGCAATAGAACGACACTCTAATAAATAGCCATGCATCGCTCATTTTTCCTCAGCGTTGACTCATCTAAGTGGAAGTGTGGCAGATTGACTGGCTCTGATTGCGCTTCAACTAGGAACGGAGACAAATTTTCTATCTCTCTTCTGATTGGAGATGAGAAGAATTCATGCTGATATTTGGCAGTTTTTGTTTGATCTGCGATCGCTCCCGTTTGATCTGCCATCATTCCTATTTCACCTGCGATCGCTCATCCTTCATCCCTCGTTATTCCTTCCCAATCTATGCAAAACACCGCCGAATACATCTGCGCCTATTGCGGCGAACCCAACCTCACCTTTGTCGATTGGAGCGGAGGAACTCAGCAATCCTATACCGAAGATTGCCAGGTCTGCTGTCGTCCCAATGTTCTCTACATTCGATTTGATGAAGACACACTAGAGGTTGAAATTGACAGCGACTACGAAGAATGAGGGTTGGATCGGGCTGTGAGCAGCACTAATCCAATCGATTGCAGCTACCGTTCTCCCGGTAATGTCCCAGATATGTTGTTGTGACTGAGAGAATCTGCTGAAATAGAAG
>NZ_JCACKG010000205.1:0-3229 GCF_059505265.1 Myxacorys chilensis
GGGCAGAAACAACTGCTCCATTCTGCTTTTTCTCTCATAGATAAACCAGCCCTGCTTGGAGTTGGGGACAGCACAAGTTCGGACAGCGCTAGCCCATACACGTTGAAGAGGGGTAGATAATATCCTGTAGCTGAACCGGGTTGTCCGAGAGCAACAGATTTTCCAGCGATCGCAGCCACTTTCTGAATATCGCTGTCTTCACGAACGACAAACACCGAGCGTAAATTTTGCACGCCCGCTAATGGAAACAGAGGTGTGTATTGATATCGGGAAATCGCGATCGCAGCTAAACCTGGAGGGGCGAATACCAGTGTCCACGCCCGATTTTGAATCCGCTCAAGGGCTTTATTTTCGTTAAAGGCAGGCTCGAATTCGACCACCGAACCTGTTCTCTCGCTCAAGTACCGTTTGAAGCGATCGTAGCGATCCAGCGCTTTGCTGCCTTCACCGTAGCTGACTGCACCCACCGTGAATGATCCGCCTCGGTTCGCTGCCGATTTAGCACTACAGGCGGACAGTAGCAACAAACCCAGAAACCAACGACGAGAAATTTTCACAGTAAACTCCGTTGGATGTGTTTCAGCATTGTCGAGTACGAAATTTGTTAAGCACAGAAAATACTGTCAAATATAGACTTCAGAGAGCCGCTTTAACATTGGAAGTTTTCGGTGACTACTCCATCTAGATAACTAACCTGCACTTGAAATTGAGTTCCAACAGGGCACTTAAAGCGTTGCAGTTGAATTGAATTATCTTGACTACGAGTTTGCACCGATTGAATGGTGTTGCCTCGACTGGACAGAAGAGATAAGTTGAGATGCTGAGGCAAGCAGAGTGTACCTTCAGGCGGGGAGAGCTGAATCCGAATGCCAACTCTTCCATCGGGTTCAGCGGTTAGGGCGATGATGAGGAGAACCGTTTGTTCAGCTAATGACAACACTTTCACGCGCTGAATCGTGAGTTCAGATGACGCCGCTTGTCGAAAATTAAGCGCTGGTGATTCAGGATTCAACACCGTTTCTAGCGATCGCCATGTTTCGGTAAATGTATTTTGAAACCACTGGGTTAAATTTGTAACAACGCTAGTTTGATTGACAGATTGGTTCTGAAGCTGAACCAATCGTTGACGCCACGGTTCCGAGTCTAGTAATGCACCCCACAGTGTAAAAGGTAACTCTAAACGGATTTGATCAATAGCGATTTGAGAGAGCCGCTGCAATAAGTTTTCCGCCTGCACTTGAGGTACTTCTGCCAACGCAGAAACAGCAGCTTGAGTCGGTTCATTGGCACAGAGTTGCTGCACTACGCGAAGCACCTGAAGATCTTGAATTAATTGGTAATTGTTCACTGAGTACGTGCGATCGTCAGCATCATATTGTCCCTTTGCCTTGAGTTGCTGATGCGTGGTGTATCCCCAAACCCTTACCGACTTCTCATCTGGGTTGATTTGAACGGCTAAATAGTAATCTCCGACCAAACTAGGGACATCAATCCATTCTTGCGGCACTCTCAGTTCACTGGTATCAATACTTTTATCGGGAATGAGGATCAGGCGTTTTTGGTTGAGTGAAAGCGCAATTCCATTTAGAATACCGCCTGCGTTGAACTGGACAGTTGGGGTAACATCATAGTCGTCTTGCAGCCAGGGAAGAACCGTATCGAGGCAGACTTGATTGATATAGGCACTCCACATCGCTCGTGGCGTTGAGTAACGTTGGCTCTGCTGCCAAGCGACTTGGTGAATGGCATCCGAAATTTGTAATTCTGGTTGGGTAGGGGTATTCATGTTTACATCCTGTCTTGCAGCCATTCTTCTAAAACCAGGCTGATATTTTTCACCACGTCGGAGGTTAGTGAAATATGCAACGTCTCTTGGCTCCATCGAGTTAGCGCTAGAAGGAGAGTTTCGCGCGTTTTTGAGAGTTTGCGAGAAACCGTGTATTGCTGAACATTTAGCTGTTTAGCAATCTGTTGCTGAGTCAGTTTTTGGCTGTAGTAAAGAGTCAACAGGTCTTGAGCGGTCGGATCCAATTGAGCGATCGCAGCCTTTAAAGCTCCGCTAACATCGTTATGTTGCGTTTGCCGTGCTTCGGTGTCCTCTTGAAGAATCAAATCATCTAGCAGAGACTCGCGATCGTGATCCGGTAAGTCATCCTGCCATTCTTTGGACTCGTAGCCTGGTTTAGGTGCGTTCAGCGATGCAACAGGAGGATATAAATAAGCGCGGGCATGACGAGTGCAGGTTGATAACCAACTCGCAATCGTCTCGGCGCTCTGCTCGGCTCCAGGTGTTTTAAGCTGACGGCGTTGATTATTATATAGAGTCGCGATCGCGGCCCAAGTTTCTGGATCCGGGGCAGGCAGTTTTCGCAAATTCGGAGACTTGGTCGGCAGATAAGCGGTTTCAAAACACGTCCAAGCGAGTACGTACTGAGTGAGCGTGTCGGAATTTAACCCCGCTTGAGTTAATGCTTCTGTTAACCGTTTGCGACTGAGCTTTAGCAGCAGTCCCCAATCACTACACAAATCAACTTCTCGGCTCTGCCGCAAAAAGTCGCGAATAATATTTTTAAATGCATTGCCTGCGTAAGTTTTAAGACTTCCTGGATAATTGGGATCTCTCGCCTTCAAAATTTTAGGAACTTCTGCGATCGCGATTTGAAAGCAGTCTGAAGCGCGATATCGCGCTTCAGCGAGCCATTGATGTCCTCTGTATGCACTCCAATAACAAGTCTCTTGCAAATAGGCGGACAAATGACCTAGTGCGGTTTCTCTAAAGGTTTGCTCTTCGCACCAGCGTCGATGCCAATAGGTTGACCAGAATTGTTCTGAAGGTTTAGCGTCTGCAACCTCAGTCAAATGCGCCTTCATACTGCGCCGTAGCTTTGCGTCGGTTGCCCAACGGCTAACGTGGTCGGCTTCAAACTGTAGAAAGGTCGAGAAGAGATCTGTGATGCTTTGACGGGGTTGCATACTTTCATTGCCCCTACAATTAATTCTCAGGACTTACTATAACTAAACTTTAAGGTTCAATTCGAGACTAGGTTGCTATTTAGTCAAAATTTTGATTGGTAGTTTTACTTGTAACCGCTCAAACCAACGAACAGCGCTTCAATTAATCATAATGTTTTGATTTATCAACTAATTAATAGCTCTAGCAACTAATTAATATAGTTGCTAGGTTGTGTTGACATTTCAGCGAAGTTCAATCAGCAAGGCAGTGAAATAA